>CAMLKY010000052.1 GCA_946480545.1 uncultured Acidobacteriota bacterium | reverse complement strand
GAGGCCGAGGCGACAGCTGTGGCCTAATTCAACTGTCCAAGAAATCCGGGGCGTCTCATCACTGACCCCGTTCCGGGCCTAGATAATTCACGCGTCGTTCTCGCGAGCTCACTTCCGATTTCTTCGCGATTTCTCGTCCGCTAGTTCTCGCTCTAACTCTTTCACTCGCGCTCGCAGCGACGAGGCTTCTAGTTCGAGCTTTGTGTCTATGACAGCTTCTTTGAGTGCTTCCCGCAAAATCGTGGCTGTGCGAGGAGCATTGGCAGGTAACAGCGCTTCATGCTCAATTTCTTTATCACTTAAGGTGCGTCGCAGGCCTGCTTGATCTGCGTCGCGAAGAATGCCTTGCCGGACCGAACGCATTAGTCCACCGCGCCGCGCCCACGGCATCGATATGTCGTTGCTTGCACGCACCAGCCGAATAAGCGCCTTCTCCAACTCAGACGAGAACCCTCTACGTCGCTCATCAAAAAGAAAAGCCTTCATTGACGAAAGACCGAATGAAACGTCTGGCAACATAGAAAGGATGTAAAGTATTCCCGAAACAGAGATTACCAGTTGCTGCTCCCCAACCAAATGAAAATGGCTCTCTGCCTTTGCCAGACGTTTTGCCGAGCTGACCAAAAGACACCCGGCGCCGGTATCGACTTGACTGACATTCTTCCGGTAGTGAACGAGAGCGGCATAAACTTCAGCATCTCGAAGAGCCTTGTCTTTCGCATTCCGCAAAGCGTCTCCTCTGTGGTGTTGATCCAAATTCTTCACTAGATATTGCTGAATTTGCCTTGCGAGATCAGCCTCCGCAACAGACCGCGGAGGCAATTGACCAACCGTGTAGTCTCCCGCAATCGTTTCAAACGCGGCCGCCCAATCTCGATCCGAACTACCTCTATACTGCTTGATAAACTTTGACCAATGCCGGTGATTAGCTTTCTTATTGGCCAAAAGCTCGGCAAACGAACGAACAAATGCGTTTTCAATCAAATGTATTCTCTCTTCCGGCGTTCCCGGAAGCCGATGAGCGACACCATCAAAATCAGCCTGCGCAATGTGAGCGTGGTACGCAACTTCCTCCATTACCGGAACTGGCAAGAGAACCTTACCCCCGATTTTTGTCCATCGCTTGACGATAGTTACGACTGCCTCGTGCTCCGGCTCTCCTTCGCCAACTAGAGAGAGCACTACGTCTGTGTCTAAAACCAGAGCGGTTCGAGAAAACAGCTTTTTAATCGCGCTGCTACACGAACTTTCCAATCCAAGCGCGCAGGCAGCCATAAAGCTAGCAGCAATACGAACAAGCCATTCTGTAGCAGGACCAGTTCGATCGATAAACAAGTCGAGAACAGCGAGCTTGAGCTCCTCCGCTTGCTGTAGGTTTGTCGTGGTTTCTGCAATCTTCTCCGCCAGCTCCTCCAGAAACGACAAGGACGGCTTTGGCTGTGTAAGCGGCAGCATTCCCTGAGGAGAATCAAGCTCTAGGAGATTACTTATTTCAACGACAAGCGCATCTCCCCGCGCCATAAAGTATCGCGCCAGTAGTTCCTCAATTGCGGCCCAGATTCTAGCAAAGTGATCGTCTAGCAGCTTCGTTCCGATCGACGACTGAATCGCCTGCCGAATAACCTCGCGCCCATCAATCAACCGCGCAGCACCCTCGGTTTCTAGTCGCGCGAGGTGGGCCAAACCTGCAGACGTTATGCGAATGCCGATCGCGTCACTCGAGACCAAGCTCTTTTCCGAAAGTATCGAAATGTGCTGAGACAGTGATTCGGGCGCCAGCGGGCGATGCAAGCGTAGAGAGTTAGAAAGATCGATACAGCACCGCACGACTGTCCTCGCTTCACCGTCCCTCAGCATGTCTAGCAGACTAGTCTCATAGACTTCCTCTCTTATTGATCGAGAGTCATCTGCCGATGCAGAGAGCAGGGCCAGACGAAGCCCTTTCTCAGAGTCACTCTGATCGTCCGCCTGGATCGTAGACGTGATATTGCGAATTTCGGCTCCATAGCACTGATCCAGTATCAGCAACTCGTTCTGTTGTGCAGCTTCTATGAGCTGAGAAGCGCCTAAACACACAATAGGAAAAGCGCTGGCCACTTCGCGACCGAGTGCGGTCTCAATTTTCGAAATTTGGTGTTCACTGAGGTCTTGGCTTGAGCAAAAGTACAATCTCCTAATACCTTTCGTTGTCGAGGTAATACGATCGACATCTTCTAGAGCCTTCTGGTCAGGGTCATCCCGCAAGCTTGTGCAAATATATACTCCACTCGCCCCGCCTCGGGCTACGCCGTCACGTCCTAGATCCCAGCTTCGTGAAGTGGAAGTTACGACGGCACCCCCCCTCTAGGCTGGACACGACGCCATTGCAGAATCGCTCAAATCGTCCGTCATTCGTTTCAGATCGAACGACGTACCTGCTTACAGTCGCTTCGAATTCCGTTTTCTTCGCCATTTCAACCACCTGCTTAGAATCAGCGGTTCATAGTCATGGACACATGCTACCTAACGGCAACTTCGATAAAACTTGCATACACGAGCCTGAAAATGTTTTACCCTGACACTAGGTCACTCTTCCGCTTTTTGGCGACACGGGTAGCAGGATCAGGCTAACTTCCCGCGGCCGCTCGTCGGAGTTATCCGACATCAGAATAAGCGATCAAAAACGCGCTTGTTCAGTGGCTGCGACGCACCGTAGTAAGTTTAACGCCTCAAGCCCGGCTAAGAACCGACACACGCACATGAACTTGGCCCAGCTCCTCGCAGCTCCACGATCTGAAGCTGCTGCTCGCGAAAGCGCTCTGCGTGGCTAGATCAAGTTGTGGCTGCGTGGATCGTCGCGATCAAACTTACTCGGAAAAAATTTTGTGTAGTGCCAGGGCATAAACTCGATCGCCCAGTTCATGAAGTAGTTTATAGCTACGAATATTGGCACCACATAGAAGGGCCAGGAAGAACGAGGAAAATCAATCGCAACACTTGCCAAGTACCCTCCGACAGGGACGGCCGTGATGAGTACGAACCCAACCACTCTCGCAAACGCATGAGTGAAAAATACCCAACTCTCCGGCCTTGGGAGATATCGAGACTTTCTCTTGATGATGGGCATGTTTCCGGTTGGATATCCGTTGACGTAGTGTGGAAAAACCTTCTCGAACTGATCGGTTACAGCGATCTTCTGCGTTTCGGCGGTTCGAGTTGCCAGGAGGCTCCCAAGCCAGAGCAAGATCACCGGACCAAGTACAAGCTGAAGAATTCCCGCGAGGTCAGTGACCTCGAGCTCAAACTTCATTCCTATAAAGCTGACAGATGCCTTGTCTGGAAGAGTTACCTTACCGATAGCAAGCGGCGTCTTTAGAAGTTTCTCAGCCTCCGCTTTAAGGCGTGCCACCATAACAGCGGGCTTTTCTCTCACATCCGGATTCGTGATCTCGTTCTCAACGCTGAGGCATTCGATTTCGGCGATTGAAACCGGGATCTCCCTTACTACTTTTCGGATTTCCTCATGGACAAGGAATTGCTCCAGCCCATAGGACCAATGTCCTGGCTCCACTCTTTTCGGATCCCAAGCGGATTCAAGCTTTTCTAGGTTAGCTCCGAGTAGCGTAGCGTATTTCGATAGGCACGCTCCGCGCACTCTATCCTTTGCGTTTGTACCTGCATAGGAAACTAAAAGGACGAGAAGCGCGGCAATGGCAAGCGGCGCGGAGATCATAAGCAATCGCTCATACCGTCTGCCGAGATTGTTCTCACTGAAATTTGTAAAGAGCATTGCGAAACCCTCTTTGTCGCAACACGCGCAAAACATGAATGCGCCGACACCGTGCCCGCGAAGGACGAGGTCAGATTCACTTTCGAGAGACCCACCGACCACGCCGTCACGTCGCCAACTTCCGTCCCATTTCTACTACTGTCGAATCGAACTGCATCTGGGTTCTTAGCCGTCGATAACGGCGTCAGATTCATTTTCAAAATACCGGAGTCAGATTCACATGCACTAGGAAGTGAACCTGACTCGATTTCCCTACGCTTGCTTAGCAGTTCTACGAGCAGCGTCCAGTTGGAGGCGATTCGTTCTTGCGATAGAGTGTGATTCGGATTGCTTCCAATCGCTTTGAAACGCCAGATCGGCCCGATTGGCTTCCGTCAATTATTCATTCGTGCCATCCAAACGATTCCTGGTGTGTGTGCAATAAGCAACTGACCATCCAGGATCGGAACGCCGGAACTTCTCAAGATCCGCCAGCACTTGCGCGGTTTTTGCGTCAATCTCGGCGTTGGCTACTTTTACGTTTGCGGTAACTTCCCGGTTTATTCTGTCTGACAATTCCTCCAATGACTTCGTAATTGCGTTTGCTTTTTCTATGGCGGCATTGAGCTTTGACCAAAGCGATCCACCACCAATGCCGAGAAAAATCGCTACCGCCCCAAGGAACCATGCATTATTTTCGAGCCGATTGACGCGTTTCTTGAGCTCATCTGTTGGTTGCCTGAATCATCGCTCATTTGAGTGCTCCTTAGGACGACGGGATCAGGTTCACTTCCGGTACGACTAGACTGCTACACCGAGACTTCGCCAACTTCAGCCACACTTCGCACATCGTCGAGTTCGACTGCCGGGTTGAACTGCATCTGGGTTCGCAACCATTCCTGGGCTGCAGCGGTTTTGGACTGCAGCGACCGCTCGATGGCCTGGGTTTCGCCGTACTGCGTCGCTTCAGCGCTGATAGTCCACGCAGCTTCAAGTCCCATCGCATCGACACACTCTCTTATCGCAGCCAGAGAAATCCGAAAGAACTCCTTGCGCGGATTGACCTTGTTGATCTGGCTCCGGACGAAGCGCCTATGCAGTTCGCGTTCCAGTGCCGGCGCGTCATCTGTCCAGATCATCGCGTGAATGTCGAAGTTGAATGGCACGCTGGCGTCGCCAAGCTCTCTGATTCGGTCAGCCGGCTCCAGGCGGCGCGTCATTCCGACTTTCAGGACGTCTTCACCGAAAGAGCCAACGTTCGAGATCACATACACATGTCCAGCTTTTGTCTGCTGCGCCATTGAGAGTGCCCGCTGGTTCTTGGCCTCGGCCTCTGCCAGCTTTCCTTGCAGCTCCAGCAACCGAACCTCGTACACCGCCCGCTGCTCATCGTTGGCTTTGGCGACCTGGGCTTGCACTTTCTGAAGTGCCTTCTGCAGAACGTCTTCTTCCTTGGCCGATTCCTTGAGGGCGCGCTCGATCTCGCGCTGCGCCTTCTCCTCCTCCCGGATCTGCTCGCGGATTCGACGCTGCTCTTCCTTGTCCCGCTCCTTCAGCGCCTGAATCGACACCGCCCATTTCAGCTCCCTGAGCCGCGATGCAAGATAGTCAGCGGTGATTCGGGCATTTCGGAATGCAGCGCCGTTGTGATTGACGAGCGCGAAGGCGTCCTTCACCTGCTGCTCAAGCGTCCCGGCATTGTCGGACTTGGCTCGCGCCAGGACGGTGTCGACTTTTCCGTTGAACGCATCCAGGACGAATCGCAACGCGGTCTCGCGACGATTGGGGTCTGCATAGTCGCAGTCGGCTGCCCGACCGGACGACACGAGGTTGCGGGATATTTCCCTTGCTGCTGTCAGCTCGCGACCCGCCTGGTCGAAACCATAGGCCTCTCCCAACTGGTCGAGCAGGCTATAGGTCGGCACCAGATAGCGATCGCCGTAGCCTTCGATGACATTCTCCATCGCCGCAGCGACGCGCCTGAGCTGATCGGCTTCCTTTATGGCGCGATAGGCGTCACCGGCAGCTTCCAAGGCACGCGCTTCTGCATCGGCGATGATGGTCTCGGCGCGCTTGTTGGCACCGTCGATCAAGGCCGCGGTCTTTGCCTGCGCATCAGCATGTGACGTCTTCGCATCGAGCTTTAGCGCATTCGCCGCCAGCACCGCCTCGGAGCGCACTTGCTCGGCCTCTGTCAGAGCGGCAGCCCGGATCACGTTGGCTTCTTTCGCGGCCTCGGCCAGTATGCGACGTCCCTGCTCACGCAAGGCTGCAGTTGCCGCCATCGCGTCTCGAACATTCTCGAACGGACGCAAGCTGAGCAGCTCACGGTTTAACGTGTCGATCTGTTGCTGGAAACGTTGCGCCGCTTCGTCAGAGATCCGCTTGGCTTCGTCGGCAGCTCGCTTGGTGTCCTCGGCGGCCTTCTTTGCTTTCTTGGCATCCGCAATCCGGCCCTGATGCACGACGACGAGAGCAACCATCGCGAATACCAACAGAATCCAGCCCATAGCCTCCCCCGAGGTAGTCCGAGCATCCCGCTATCGCAATCGATTCGTCCGACTTCCGACCCTTTCCGCAGCGCAGCAATCGTCGGGCCACTCCGCGGTCGCAGCCTCCAAAGCTTCCATCGCCCGCGCTCGTGCAACGGTGCCGTTCTCCGCACCTGAACGCACGCGGGGTTCGTTTCACCCTCCCTGTCTGACTCGAGGGCGCAAATCCTCCCACCCGGGACGCGACATGTAGCTCAGCAACCAGTTGAGCCTCATGACCGCGCCGCAAGCTCGATACATCGGCGGCGTCTGCAACGCCAAGCGAAATTTCGGCAACGATCAGATCAGCATTTATGGCCCAACTTGACGAGGCTATCGGCGAACGGTCTTCGCGTAGGTCCGGATTGCCGCATAAGGGACAAATACACCCTCTTGACGATGGCCGCAACCGGATCAACAATCCGGCCCGTTGCCGCCAATTCGGCAACCGGGCCTGGCAGCTCGAAAACACATAGGCGCACACAGCGCCGCACCGAACGTCGGCGTTTTTTTACGCCCGAAATTCGTGCGGCGTGGTCTGCTGTTTTCTGGCGGGCGGTGTGCGGGGAGCCGCAAGGCTCGCCGGTGCCTATGTCCGGTCCTGCCAGCCCGCACACCGTTCGCCACCCTTTCTGCCGTTCCGGGTGGCGACTCCACGCAAAGGGAGTTGTCCATGGAAAATCGGTACGCGTTCGGCGGCACCGGCACCCTGCTCGGTTGCTTTGTCCGCGTTGGCAGTGTTGTTCCTTCATCCACGAGGAGCACGCCATGACCCGCCAAGGTTCGTTCTACCCCCTGCGCCGCGATGTCGCCTCGGCCGAGCCGGTGATGTTCGCCTACGTCCTCGACCAGCCGGCCCAGCGCGAAGCCTTGCAGGAAGAAATCTTGGAACGCATCGCTGCCATCCAGGCTTTGAGCGAAACGATGGCGACGGCACAACTGGAATCCCCCGACCCGCGCTCGCACGGCGGCATCCTCGATGCGCTGGCCATCCTCTCGCGCGATGTGCGCGGGTTGATGGAGGCGAGTTTTCATCCGGGACCTTAGTCACTCGCTGCCGGAGCGGCATTGCGTCGCTCCGGCACACTACGCCCCCTAGCTGCTCGACTTTGGACTTTCACAGATGGCGAGAAACGATGTGAGCCCGCTCGCATACTCCGGGTCAATCTTTCGCTTCTGAAGTGTCAGAGCCCGCGTTCGCTCGTCGAAAGCAGCAGCATCAGCGCAGAAGAATTCCACAGCCAACGGCCTGTCGCAGACATCCCTCTTTACGCAAGCAGAAAGCGCGGTGTAGAACTCGTTCAAGCGAAATATCGGTTGCGAGAGGCCGTACGTCTCCGTCGTTGCAAGAACGAAATCACCGAGCTTTCTGCCCTTCTCCATCGCACTCTCATCATCACGCGTCTCGTCGACGAGGCGCAGGAATTCATCTCGAACCGTCTTGTCGTCCCAAACCGTTGAAATCTTGTGATAGCTACTCACGACGGGTTCCGACGCCCAGCTACTCAAGAAGTCAATTGTCTTTTCCACGCGGACATCAGCAGCATGCGAAAGATACTGAACAACGGCGAAGACGCCTCCAGCCAGTAGCCCTACCACTTCCACCCAGGTCGCAATCAGTTTCGAGCGTTCTGCTACATCCACGTCGTTCTCCTCCCGAGGCAGTGCAATTCGAACCTTTCGACTATTTGTCGCGGTCACCTGAGTTGTTCAAATTCGCATCCACTGGATGCTTGCACCACTTCGGAGGCGGTTTACTTCGGCAAACCGACTCTATGTAGGAGACGTTGCCCGACGATCGATCCCCGTGCTCGTCACCTAGTCCTGCTTTCGAGATAGTTCCTGAGCCGTCGGCCCCACTCTTGTCTCCGCCAGATTTGGAACCTATTCCCGACCCCTCCTGAAAGAAGAGCGACTGCGCATCCTTCCTCGATTCGAACATCGCTGCATCGGCTTCCTGAGCAGCCAGTGGCGCGGGTTTCAGAAGGAGCGCGATTGCCGCGCAAAAAACGAGACGTCCGACATCCGCGTAGCGCATGGATCACCTCCTGAGCAATGGACACTCGTTGATTCCGCACAACACTTCGAGGTATGTGCAGCCACGGCGGGAGTCCTCTCACTTGGTTTTTGGAAATCGCGAGTTCACTTCTGCGCATCGGCCGCAACAAGAGCGGCGCGTTGCCCCGGAACAAAGCGACGATGCCGAAAATGCCCGGCGCCGACTGAAGGACGGGATTTCGGGTGCGTTTCAGCGACTTGACGCGAGTCGACTTCGGCAACGATCCGGCGCAATGCCCTTCGGTTATTGCGCCCTACGCCACGCACACCGTACGCCACCCTTTCGCGGTAGCGGGTGACGACTCCATGCAAAGGGAGTTGTCCATGGTTGTCGGTATGCGTTCGGCAGCACCGGCGCCCTGCCCGGTCGCTTTGTCCGCGTTGGTGACGTTGTTCCTTCATCGTTGAGGAGCACGCCATGACCCGCCAAGGTTCGTTCTATCCCCTGCGCCGCGATGTCGCCTCGGCCGAGCCGGTGATGTTCGCCTACATCCTCGACCAGCCCGCCCAACGCGAAGCCTTGCAGGAAGAAATCCTGGAACGCATCGCCACCATCCAGGCCTTGAGCGAAACGATGGCAACGGCACAACTGGAATCCCCCGACCCGCGCTCGCACGGCGGCATCCTCGATGCGC
>CAMLKY010000051.1 GCA_946480545.1 uncultured Acidobacteriota bacterium | reverse complement strand
GCTTAGGAAGATGACCGCTTTCATGTCCCGTTTCGCCATTTCAGCGAGAACCAGATCGAGACCATCGAGCGCACTTTCGTCGAACTTGTTTTTCTCGGGCTGCAGCGGCGGCCCGACTCGCATGACGCCGTTTATCAACCCCGAACCTTCGGCTCCGGCCATCAGCCTCAGATTCGTAACGCCATTGCGTTTTAGAAAGTCGAGCTCTTTTCGCAAACGCTGCACGCCACGACGCTTGTCCTTCTCAAGGCCCAGCAGGCCGCCATACCAATAGTTTGTCCCGATGAAGTAGTACGCCCGGTCGCGCACCTGGAATTTGTGATTCCTCACCGAGACGAAAGCTGGCTTCTGCGGAACTGCGGCCGAAGAAACGACCAGACTGAGGATGACCGCTATGACAAATCTAGTTCGCATGTATCGTGCGGGTATTATTGCGTATCGCTTATAGGATGTTAATTGCGGCGCCCGCTCGAACGCCGGCTGAGGCCGCTCTATCATTCCAACACCAAAATCCTTGCCATAGCTCGCCCGTTGCCGTTAAATGAATCTTACCCCCCGAAAGTTGTTTGAGATGCGGCGTTCGTTGTGAGAGCGAGGACGGAGACGTGTCTTTTGAGAAAGGGGGATCGTTAGCATTAATCGAAAAAGGGGAGAAATCATGGACACAGTAGAAAAATCGATAGTAGTGGACGTGCCGGTGAGCACGGCCTATAACCAGTGGACACAATTCGAGGAGTTCCCGGAATTCATGGACGGCGTCGAAGAAGTTCGGCAAGAGGACGACACGCGCCTTTTCTGGAAGGCCAACATTGGCGGCAAAGACGTCGAGTGGGAGGCAGAGATCTTCGAGCAGGAGCCGGACGAGCGGATCTCATGGCGAAGCACGACCGGTGCGTACAACGCGGGCACCGTACGCTTTGAAGACGAGGGCGCCGATTCGACGCGGATCACTCTGCGTCTGGAATACGAGCCCGAGGGGTTCTTCGAGAGCGCCGGCAGCGCGCTCGGGTTCGTCGACAGTCGTGTCGAAGGCGATCTCGAGCGTTTCAAAGAGTTCATCGAAGAACGCGGGACCGAGACCGGCGCGTGGCGTGGCGAAGTCCACGGCGGCGCCAAAACTGCCGGCGGCGGCGGTGGTCTCTAATAGTCGGTATACAAAGATAAGGCCCCACAAAAGGGGGCCTTATTCATCAAATATGAACGTGGGTTTCTTGGCCGCTTGCGCTAGAGTCGTGCCGGGAAGATATGAATACGGATGCGGTAACTGAGCTCACGCAAATCGAGGAGCAGCTCGCGGCTGCATGGATCGACCGCGATCAGGCGTTCATCGAGCGAGTCCTATCTGACGATTGGAGTGTGATCGATCCGACCGGTCGCATCCTCACGAAGGCAGAGGTCCTTCGCGAAGCGTTTACGGGCGAGCGCCAGATCACCGAGGGAAAGATCGATCAGGTTCGGGTCCGCGACTTCGGAGACTGGGCCATCGTCACCGGCCGCACACAAATGTCGGGCAGCTACCAGGGCAAGGAAATGACGGTGGCACTGCGATTCACAGATGTATTCGTACGCTCCGGCAACGAATGGAAATGCACGGCATCCCAGGGGACTTTTCTAAGTTGCACCTGCTTGAACTACGAATACCTTAGGCGCAAGATTGCTTATGCGACGGAGGATTTGCGTTCTGATTTGGATCGGCGTTATCTGCGCAAATCCGCGATTAAACATTTGACCGGCTCATCTGCTCTACCGTTTTTCTACCGCCGGTAAGATATATTTCGGAACGTATTCGCTCGTCGCCCTTCGGCCGCCGATGTCGTTGTAGTTGCCGGCCCAGAAACCCAGAACGAGGTCGAATTCGGGGATCGCCATCGCGATCTGACCGCCGTTGCCGCTCGCAAAATACGCTCGCACGTTTCTTCCTTCGAAAGGATAATCAGTGACCCACCAGAGATATCCGTACTTAAGCGTGCTCCCAGACATCGCGTAGAGCGCCGATGTCGAACGCTCGGACCATTCCTTTGAATAGATCCGTCGACCATTCCACGTCCCGCCGTTCAAGTGCACTTGTGCGAGCTTCACGAAGTCGCGCGGAAAGAACTTCGCACCGCCGGTGAGCGTGAAATCGCCCTGCGGCGATGTCGTGAGGTAATAGCGCGATATCTGGAGTGGCTCGGCGAGTAGCTCATGGAACATCGACTGACCTGATTCTTTAGCGGTCCGGTATAAAAGGCCACCGGCGAGGTTCGGACTCGCACTGCAATAGACGGCCTTTTCGCCAGGCCTGCGAACCATCTTGAGATCCATCGTCCATTTATAGAAGTCCGCTGCACCGGATTCCCACATCTTGTCCTCGAAGCCGGGCGAGTCGGGATTGCTCTCATCGCAATCGAGACCGGCGGACATCGTTAGAAGATGCTCGAGTGTGATCTCACGCTTTCGTGCGTCAAGATCCGCAGGAGCAGGCCCAAAGTTCATGTTCGAATACACCGGTGTCGCGGCCGAGATGGTCACGCCGCGTTGGATTGCTGCTCCTATCATGTCGGCCGCAACGCTCTTCGAAGCCGAGCGAGTATCATGCGCCTTTTCCCGATGCTCGCCATGAAAGTACTCCTCGAGCACAAGCTTTCCGTGTCGAGCGATGAGCACGCCATGATCCTCCTGGGATGAGACACTGTCGATCGGCGTGTCGATGATCATCTGGATGAACTTCTCGATTGCGGTGCGTGAGAGCCCGACGTCTTCGAGCGACGCCGTAGTCCAACCGTCATTCAATTGCGGCGGCGGCGCATATGAATAGACGAAGCCGGGAAGGCCACGCGGATAGAAGTCCGTATGTTCGCCGGGTGGGATTCGTCGAAAATCGTAGCTTCCGCCACGGCCCGGATAATTGACCGTAAGTACTTCATCGCGATATGTACCCTCGAGCCAGACACGCTTTTGGGCGCCTTCGCCACCCACGAGTCTTATTTTCTCGCCCTCGCGCTCGAGATGATCGATCCGCGCGAACCGGCCGAGATTACGTTCCGGGTTCCGCAGGAACGCGCCGATCGTGCCGTCGGGCAACTCACGAGCAAGAATGTAAAAGGTAAGAGTTTCTTCGCTCGGAGTAACGGTGCCGATCCAATCCTGTCCGCGACGAACAAGAGTCACGGGAGATGCGTACGGAATGCCGCTTGTGGGATTGTCTCGGGACTGGAACCAGTGGCCCTCGATCGCTCTTGTCTTAGAGTCCAACCTGCCGACGAATCTTCCATTACCGCCTGGCAGCTCAAAAGCCATGTCGTCTCCGGTGACCAGACATTTGGCAATGTAACCCGCTATCTCTGCACGGCAGTCGCGACCGGTCTGCCGGATCATCAACATACCGCGCACATCCGGCCCGAACCTCTTCTTTGCATACCAGAGACCGGTAAGCTCCTTAGCACTATTCGTCTGCTGAGCGGAAACAAAAGATGAAAAAAGAACGATGACCAGGATCAGATATCTCATATGTTGGCGGCATCCTTTTGAGATTTTGGTTGGACTACTTATATAACACCGCATCCCGCATCTGTGTGACATGAAACATTCGACGCGCGTTCTCGGCCAACACATTGGCGGCTTCACGTCCGAACGTTCAAAGCAATATGTCTAATCCGTGGCATAACCATTTCAAATATTTGAATTTTTTCCATTGATTCAGATTGTCGGGCGGAAGCACATCCCCGGAAGTCTTTTCATTTCCAACGTTCTGCCAAAGGCACACGAGTTGTACTGTTTTCGTGATATCTCAGGCAAGATTCCCTGGCGATTTTTGCGCGGTATCTCTGCGCGGTGATTGACGTTCCGACACGAACGTTCGGGTTAATAACTAATCAATACCTGGAGGGTTCCATCATGATCTTTCGTCAGATATCGCGACTCCCGATTCTTGCGACCTTCGTTTTTATCATGGTCCTCATTTTCGAGGGGACCGCAACTTCATCAGCATCTGCGCCAAAAGGACCTACGGCCCCGACTAACCTCGCGGTTGGGGCGGTGACCGAGACCACGATCGCAATGTCGTGGAGCCCGTCACGGCACAATCGTGGCTTTTCGTACCGGATTCGAATGACGAACCACACCAATTCGCAATACAACACGGTCATCACCGTCGCGTCATCGCTTACGTCGTACACCGCCAGGTTCCTTCCCCCGAATAGCAGCTATTCGATCACCGTGTCGGCCGTAGATGACCGGGGCGCATCGTCCGCGAACAGCAATACCGTCAGCGTCCGAACTCTCGCTGATGAGACTCCGCCGACGGCCCCTGTTCTGGAAACGTTTGTGCTAGGTCCGTCACAGGTTCGTCTGACCTGGACCCGATCAACCGACAACCTTCCGAACAATTGCTGCTCGTACAATTTCTTCATGAATGATGTTCGGGTGACGCAGCACCTAAACTGGCACGGCGAAACGACGCTCGTGATCCGTCATCTGCCACCGGGCTCGACAAACACCTTCAAGGTCGTTGCCACTGACTACGCAGGTAACGATTCGTCGAGCAATGCTTCGACAGCCACAACCGAAGCCAGCACCGATACGACTCCGCCGTCGGCGCCTACCAACGTTCGTCTTCTTCGTGATAATGGCTGCGCAGAGGTGTGGCTTGGGTGGACGCAATCGATCGACGATGTCGATCCGCAGTTTGCGATCGAGTATGAGATCTATGTGAATGGAGTGCTGAGTCCGCTCGCAGTATCGGCGGGCGTTAGCGAAGACTTTGTCTACGGCACCGGTTTCCCTGACAACACATTCGTAGTGCGGGCCGTGGACCGGTCAGGCAATACGTCCGAGCCAAGTGCTCCCGTCTTTGTTCAGCTCTGGCCGTGTTGAGTTGACCCGTAGCTTTTTGAACGCGAACCGTGGTCCTGAGGCTTAGAGGCGACTAAGCCGATTCGATCACGATTCGCGTTCAAAAATTGTCTGAGTCAAGCTCGCGCCCGGCCCCAAAATACGCTCATTATCTGGACGAGCTGCGAGCGAGGTATCCCCGAAACCACAAACTAGAAACTACGAACCAGAAACTAGAAACGAAATCACGGTGCCGCCGCGGCGCCGTTATCGCTCATCTTGCTCATGATCTCGGCAAATCGAGGGTCGTCGCGAAGGCTGTTGAGACTCTTGTCTTTTTCGAAATGCGGCTTGTTCTGATTGCCGAGCTTTACCGCCCGGTTCAGCCATTTGAACGCGAGGTCTTTCTCACCGAGCAGCGCATAGGTCGATCCAACCCAGTACGCCATATCGTGATCAGACTTTGAAAGCGCCAGAGCATCGTCCGACAGTTGGGCACATGCTTCGTCCTCACGGCCGGCACCTGCAAGATAGATCGCGTACAGCGGACGGATACCATCCATCTCCGGATGTTCCTCGAGTACACGACTCATCAGCTCGATCGCCATTTCCTTGTCGCCACGGTAGTAGTAGACGCCCGAGCGGAAGATCTTCAGCATTGGGTGGTTCGGCTCGGCCTTCTCACCACGCTCGATCTCCTTTATCGCCTGGTCGTAATCCTGCTTGTAAATGAAGATGCGTGCCCGATTGTAAGCGCACACGGCCCGCGCCGCCGGATCGAGCCTGGATAATTTCTCGAACGCCTTCAACGAGTCTTCGTAGTTCCCGTCGAGGCGATTAATGACTCCCTTCATAAAGTAGAGCGGAGCTTCATTCGGGAACTGTTTCTGCAGAAGCTCGATCTCGGCACGCGCTTTTTTCTTTTCGCCGCGGGCCATGTAGATCATCGTCATCAGCACCCGCGCTTCGACGACATTCGGGTCGTAGAAGAACGCCTTGCTGAACGCAGTCTCAGCGAGCGTGTAGTCATCGGGTTCGCCGAGGCCCTTAAAGAACCGATTGGCGTAGCATGCACCGAGGCCGCTATAGGCCAGTGCAAAGTGCGTATCGAGCTCGATAGCGTTCTTGAAATTCTCGATCGCGGCGTCGCAATCTTCCGAGCTGAGGGTTCGGAAAATGAACCGGCCGAAGTTGTCGCGTCCGCGGAGATATTCTTCCCACGCCTCGGCATTGTCCGTGAGACGTCGTCCGAGTTTCTCCTGTTCATTATCCGAAAGCTCGAGCCGCAGCCCCTCGAGTATTCGTTGCGCTATACCGTCCTGAAGCGTCAGGATATCGCTGCCCTCGGCATCGATTCGATCGCTCCAGAGAATTTCACCTGTGAGCACATTCAGCAGCTGCGCCGTTACACGGAGCTTGTCACCACTTCGAAGGAATCCAGCCGAGAGGACCGCATGGACCTTCAACTCGCGACCCGCCTCGCGCGGATCGGTCTCCTTGCCCTGATACTTGGCGATCACTGAGCTCGGTCTGACGATCAGTGACCGAAGCTGTGCAAGCTCGGTTATCACAGCGTCGGCTAGAGCGAATTCATAGAAGTTCGCACTCGGTTCGCCGCTCAGGTTTGTAAACGGAAGTATCGCTACGCTCTTTTTCTCGGTCCCGGTCGATGTGACGGTGAGATCCGGCGTCGAAGACGGCGGATTCGACGCGGTGGGTGTGAAAGCGGTGGACGGCGATTCGGGCGTCGATTTTCCGGTGAACCAATTCAGTGCCCGCTTGAAGACGCTGCCATCCATGTGTGAGGGAGCGAATGTATCGCCCGACATCAACTGAGCTCCCGCGATCTGCTGCAGCACGGTCCTCAGGTCGTCACGCATCTGAGCGATCTTTTGGTACCGGTTCTTGGGATCCTTTTGCAGGGCCTTGTCGACGATCGCCTGAAGGCCCGGAGGAAGCGGATCGCTTCGCATCTCGGCGAGAGCTTTTGGAGTGCCGTATAGAACCTGGTGCCGGACATCGATAACCGTCTTACCCTGAAACGCCCAGATCCCGGTCAGCATTTCATAGAGCAGAACACCCGTCGAAAAAATGTCGGAACGGGCGTCGGCCCGCTCACCCTTTGCCTGCTCGGGGGCCGCATAGGTCGCTGTACCGTACGGGATCCCGAGCTCCGTGATCTCTGTGCGATCCAGCCCGCGATTCTCCTCGATCTGTTCATCCTCAAGCAGCTTTGCGAGCCCGAAGTCGAGGATCTTTGCCTGCCCGCCGGGCGTGACCATGATATTACCGGCCTTGATGTCCCTGTGGATTATGTTCTTGGAGTGAGCGTACGCGAGTGCGTCGGTGACCTGGATAGCTATCGAGAGCGCGCTTCGTAGCTCGAGCGGACGACCCGAGACGTGCTGACGGACGTTCTTGCCCTCGACATACTGCATCGCGATGTAAAAGACACCGTTCGATTCGTTAAAATCGTAAATCGTGCAGATGTTCGGGTGATCGAGCTGGGAACAAAGCTGGGCTTCGCGTTCGAAGCGTTTGAAGTTCGCTGTTTTTTGAGTCAACTCCGGCGGAAGGATCTTGATTACGACGGTGCGGTTGAGTTTTGTATCGAGAGCCTTGTAAACCGTTCCTTGTCCACCCGACCCGATCTTTTCCTGG
The DNA here is from genome assembly GCA_946480545.1 of uncultured Acidobacteriota bacterium. The sequence continues at coordinate 1,756 of CAMLKY010000051.1, read as the reverse complement.
ATTTTGTATTGGTTAATTTGCGAACCAATCATAACGATTTTGGATTTTAGATTTTGGATTTTGGATTGCTAGAATCCGTCGTGACAAAATCCTGATCCGGAGCGCCCATACAGTCTAAGCCTGTCAATCGGAAATCCAAAATCTAAAATCCAAAATAGAAAATGGCCGCCAAACTGGCGGCTAATCAGGTGAGATCGTTCAGCCACGGGGCGGGTCCCCCCAGCCCGACTGAACGTATTCTCCATTCTGAATGATCGCCGGCACGGTGACATCTCCGCCGGTGAGCTCAAGCATCTCACGCTGCCGCGCTTTGTCGTTCTGCGCATCGTATTCGACAAACGGGATCTTATTCTCGTTGTAATAATCACGGGCCCGTTGGCAATAAGGACAATCCGGCTTTACGTACATTACGATGGACATCGTTTCTCTCCTTTCGATTTCAGTTTAGCGAATGGGAAAGGAAGTTCAAAGGCAGTATCTTCCCAATGCCGAGTCGATACCGCTTTCTTGCCAGGCAGTCGCGTACTATCATCATCACCAATGAATGATGACGAAATCTTCGAACCCTACGACCGGCTTGTGCAAATAAAACTGCTTGGTGAATTGCGCGAGGTGCCGGAGAACAATTCGATACTGCGGGGGTTGCAGTTTCTCGATATGGAATCTATCTCGTACGGAGATTTTTGCTGGAACGGGGAATGCCTCAACTGTCAGGTCTGGATACGAAATGGTGAGAAGGAGAGGGCCGTCATCGCCTGTCGCACAAACGTGGAAGACGGGATGGAAATCGTGCGGGTGAGCGAGGGGATGGAGATCGCATGACGCTTTCGACTAACAGCGTAGCCGTCGTTACTGGAGCAGGTTCCGGGATCGGCCAAGCCGTTGCGATCGGTCTCGCGAACGAGCGTGTGACGGGCCTGGCGATCACGGATGTGAATGAAGCGGGCCTCGCTGAAACAGCGGCAGCCATCGAGGCACTGGGGATACCGGTGTCGACACACGTCTTCGATATTTCGGACCTGAATGCAGTACAAGAGTTTGCGGCCGACGTGCTCTCGAGACACGGACGGGTGACGCATCTGATCAACAACGCAGGCGTCGGGGTGATCGGAACGTTCGATCAGCTTTCGATCGAAGATTTCCATTGGCTGATGGGCATCAACTTCTGGGGCGTGGTTTACGCCACCAAGACGTTCCTTCCTACGCTGCTGGCGCAGGATGCGGCGCACATTGTGAATGTCTCGAGCGTCTTCGGTCTCATCGCGCCGTCCGAGCAGACGGCCTATGCGTCTTCGAAATTTGCGGTACGCGGGTTCACCGAAAGCCTGCGTCACGAGCTCGCGGGAACGAACGTCGCCGTCTCGTGCGTACATCCGGGCGGTGTGAAAACTAACATCGTGCGAAACTCGAAGATCGGTGATGGTACTCCTGACGAATGGAAACAGCAGGGCGTAAAGTTCTTTGACAAGGTCGCAAGGACGACACCCGAGGAAGCGGCAAATGTGATCATTCGCGGTATAAAGGAGCGCAACCCGCGAATCCTGATCGGGGCCGACGCCCGCGGGATCAGCCTCCTGTCACGACTGTTTCCGCGACGCTACTTGCCAGTTATAGAACGCCTGGCCGGTCACAAGATGAGCCTAAGGAAGAGGTAAAGAGTGGTCAGTGGCTGGTTGTTAGTGGTCAGTGGTCGGTGGTCAGTGGTCAGTGGTCGGTGGTCGGTGGTCAGTGGTCAGTAGTCAGTCAGTGGTTATTA
>CAMLKY010000050.1 GCA_946480545.1 uncultured Acidobacteriota bacterium | reverse complement strand
TGACAACGGCGATTCCCAGAAGTATCCACGGCGACCAGGACTGCGGTGCCGCGGTGACTGCTACTTCAGGCGATGCCAGAGGCTGGAGAGATGGCGCAGCGATAGGCGTAAAGGTTGGAGTCGGAATAGGTCCGGCAGGTTGAGGAGTCGGAGTCTGCGGCGTCGGAGATGTCGGGCCTGGACCGGCGATTCGAGCATCAATGGTCGGGGCCGGCATCAGTGTAGGGAGCGGTGTCGGTGGCGGTTTCAACTGTAATGGCTGAAAGGGTGTTCCTTGCGGGGTCGGGTCTGCATAGACGGTGAACGACATCAGAACTATGACCATGCATAAACTCTTCATCGCACGCCTCCTCTTTTCGAAAATCGGGATTTCGCCGCCTTTATAGCGGACCCAGTCGAAGAAGGCAAGCTCCCGGCTCGGAATGAAAATGAGCGTGTGAATTCCGACGATAATGCTGTCGGCATTCACACGCTCCGCTTTGCTTCGGAGTGAGGGGTGAAGCAAAGAAACTTAATGGGCCAGCGCAATAACACCCAGAGAGTTCACAAATATTTGATTCTTCGTCTTATTTGGGGAGCGATTCGGCAAACTCTAATGATGAAATCCCAAGCTTTGGTGTTGCTATGAAATTTGCTCGATAATCACCGACGTCCACTTACGAACGTCCGGACGTCATTTTTCTGATATTGCATTTTTGAGTATTATTGAATTCGAACAGACGGTTAACGATAACCTCACCCTGGAGTAACAATGAGAACCAAGTGGTTAGCGATCCCCGCACTTGCCGGGATCTTTATAATGTCGGCATGCTCATCCTCCGCCGAAGACAAACCGGCGAAGCTTCCCGCGACCTCGTCCGGTAACTCCGCCAACGCGAATACTGTGGAAGTTGCAAACGGTATGCAGGTGATACCCGCAGCACCGGCAGACGCTAATTCTGTAAATGCCAACATCGCATCGTCGGATGCACCAATGCCGGCAGCGAACCGGCTCGACGGTCGACTCAAGGAGCTACGCGGATCCGGCGAGCCACTATCCGAGAAAGAAGCGGCCGCAGTTGCGATGAAGCACGCACGACCTGCGCCCGAGAACTCGACGTTCGCCTCATATCTCACCGATGCCGGTTATGAGATCAGGACTTTCAAGAACCATCCGCAGCTATTGAAGGTCGAGAAAAAGGTGATGGCGGGTAATAAGCAGTCGGCGAAGGTCTTCCTGCGGGATGGAAGTGTTATCGATGTACCCGGCGAAAAGATACCAATACTCTCGACGGCGAGCTCGTCCTTTATACTGAACCAGGCAGGTGTTCAGCCGCAGCAGGCCGAGCGTCCTCGTGTGGAGGGTCCGGTGAAGAAGGCCCAGTAGCATTATGGAGAAATTCAATTTGATATGTCCGTGTTGCGAGGCGACTCTGACGATCGATGCCCAGACCGGGGCGCTGCTGGCGCACGAGGAGAAGAAAAAGGTACACGGCTCGTTTGAGGATTTGGCTGGCGAGCTGACAAAGCAGAAGGAACTTCGAGAGCAGCTTTTCGCCCAGGAAATGTCCTCAATGAAAGACCGCGAGCGCTTGCTCGAAGAGAAATTTCAGGAAGCACTGAAGCGAGCCGATACCGACAGCGACAAGCCGTTCAAGAACCCGCTCGATCTCGATTAGCGATTCTTTGTGACACCAACCCTCGCCTCCAAACCAAAAGAACGCGTCATCGTCGCCCTGGACGTTGAGACCGCCGACGAAGCACGCCGCATCGTAGCTGAGCTTGATCATCGGGCGGCCGCTTTCAAGGTCGGATTGCAGCTTTTTACATCTTCGGGCCCGGAGCTTGTACGTGAGATCGCGCGCGACCACCGCATCTTCCTCGATCTGAAATTTCATGACATTCCGAATACTGTTGCAAAGGCAGCGGTCGAGGCGGCACGACTCGGCGTATGGATGCTCAACATCCACGCCGCAGGCGGTCGCGAGATGATGGCACGGACGATCGATGCAGTACACACAATGTGCGATGTTGAGAAGCTTGCACGCCCACTGGTTCTTGGGGTGACGGTCCTCACCAGTTCGGATGCAAACACGCTGCGGGAAACCGGCATCGAAAGCGATGTCGGTGATCAGGTACTGCACCTGGCCCGTCTCGCACAAGACGCCGGACTAGACGGCGTTGTCGCGTCGCCATTGGAAATAAGTATGCTGAGAAGGGAAGCGGGGTCGGAGTTCGTGATAGTGACGCCTGGTGTTCGTCCGGAATTTGCAACGAATGACGATCAGAAACGTGTAATGACTCCACGGCGTGCTGTATCCGAAGGTGCAGATTACCTGGTTATAGGTCGGCCGATTCTAGAAGCGAAAGATCGAGCATCAGCACTCGAGAGCATCTGCGACGAGATCGAGAACGATTCGAAATGATCAACCCGAAATCAAAGAACGGAGTTGCTCTTCGGCTGTATACGGCGGCCGCAGCGGTTGTCTGCTCGTTTCTGGTCGTTTCTTATCTCGCCACCGTACCTTCGTCGGGGCAGGTTGTTCTGAGCGAACCTCCGACGAACGGCTTTCGAATCGGCGAGCGGCTAACGTACAACGTCTCGATGGGACGTTTCAATAACGCGGCCTATGCCGAGCTCTACACCGTATCGCGCGGCAGGCTTGGCGATAAAGATGCGATTGAGCTTCGATCAAAGTTCAAGACTCTCGAGCTCGCGAGTGCGGCCTTTTATCTTATCGACGAAAGTCGAACGACGTTCGCTGCTCCTTCGACCGGTCTCCCCCTTTACACCTCATTGAATCAAAACGCGTATGGGATGCCCAGGGAAACCGTCGAGAATTACCTTGCGGCTCCGACGAGTCATTTCGATTTGCTGACGATGATCTACAAACTTCGTCATTCCGGAGGCGGCGGGTCGCTAACGATGCAGGAAAACGACAAGGTCTATCCGGTGACGTTCGTTCCCGGCGTCGTCGAGCGTCAAAGAACCGACGCGGGCGAGTTTGAAACTAGCGTCGTCACTGTCCAGAGCGATTACTTCACCGAACTTGGTATTACTGATGTTCGAGTGAATCTGACTACGGATGAGCTCAAGCTTCCCGTGCTTGTTCGGCTTAAGACATCAAAGGGCCTGTTTCGGGCCGGGCTTTCGAGCGTACAGATGATCGAACCCGAGACAGCTCCTCAGCCGGTAGCTGCGCCGGTCCGGACGCCGCTTCCGGAGCGTACGCCTAAGCCCGTCGTGACACCGACACCGTTTGTGGAGAACCTGCCGCTCCCGGCGGAACTTGCCTTCGATCTCGGAGAGCGGCTCGAGTACAAGATAATTAAAGGCGGACAACAGGTCGCCAGAATGACGCTCACGGCGAAAGAGCGCATTCGATTCAACGAAGCCGATACACTCGTTCTCGAAGCGGCGTTCCTGGATCTTCATCCCGGAGCTCCGTTCGCGGGTGGTGATTATATTCGGGCGTACGTTGATCCGGAATCCCTGGCTCCGAGACAGGTAGAATCTAAACTCGCCGGTGAGCTTCGCCCATACTCGGGTATTGTCAAGTTCGAACGCGACGGCAGTTCGATCCTATTCGGAACGAATCGTGTGGATGCGCCGGTCGGGACGCATAGCATTCTCTCGCTCCTGTACGCCGCACGGTCCTTCAATCTTAAACCGAGCCGTGACTTGAACAATCCGATCAACGACACGCGGGTCGCCGTATTCTGGGAATCTCAACCTTTCGTATTCACCCTGCGTCCCTCTGCTCCGGAAGTTATAGCGCTGGATGGCAAGCAGGTCGCAGCACAACTCGTCACCGTGAAAACGGGGAATGGAGTGCTCGATCAGCTCAACATTAAAGTCTGGCTCGGAAATGATGACGCGCGAATCCCGCTCCGGTTTATGCTCGGGAACTATCAAGCCGACCTCGTCTCTGCAACAACGATCATCAAATAGCTTTGATTTAGCGGCTAATTGAAATTGAAAGCGGTTTTCAACTAGGGTACACTGTGCGTGAGGTACCCCAAGATGAAAAAGCTATACTGTCTCGCATTTTTGATCTCGGCATTGGTGTTTTCGGCAGCCGCGCAGACGGATGCCGATCGTGATGCGATCAAGCGTACCGCACTGAACTACGCCGAAGGCTGGTACGAGGGCAACGCCGATAAAATGGAGAGTGCGCTGCACCCGGACCTTGCCAAGCGCATAGTCAGGACAAATGAAAGAGGACAGAGCGGCCTCGGTCAAATGAGCGCCATGTCTCTCGTACAGGGAACGCGGACCGGCTCCGGGAAGCAGACACCGGCAGCGGAACAGCAAAAAGACGTGACGATACTGGACGTTTTCGGCGGAGCGGCAACGGTCAAGCTCGAGATGCGGGACTGGATCGACTATATGCACGTTGGAAAGTTCAACGGTAAATGGGTCGTCATAAATGTCCTTTGGGAGATGAAGCCCAGAAAGGATGAAAAGAAGAACTAGCATGACACTGGCTGACTTGCCGAAAGGTGAATCGCGGATGGTGATGTCCATCCGCGGAAAGGACTCGATCGTCACACGACGTCTGATGGAGATGGGCGTCATACCCGGCGTCGCGGTGCGCATGGTTAAGTCGGCACCTTTCGGCGATCCGATAGAGGTTCGCGTCCGCGGGTATAGTCTTGCGTTGCGCAAGAGTGAGGCCGAGGCGGTCGAGCTCGAAAAGCTCGAGCAGATCGGTTGACCACCTACCGCACAATGAATGGATCACAACGGAAATAATACCCGCCTGACGATCGCCCTCGCCGGCAATCCGAACGCCGGCAAGACTACTCTCTTCAACTCACTTACCGGTCTTAGTCAGAAGGTCGCGAACTATCCGGGCGTAACTGTCGAGCGCAAAGAAGGTCACTGGCAGGTTGGCGAAGAATCCGCGACGCTCATCGACCTGCCGGGACTCTATAGTCTGGATGCCACTTCACTGGATGAGCAGATCGCACGCGATGTCATAACGGGCAAGGTCGAAAATGTCCCTAAGCCGGATGCCATCGTCTCCGTTGTCGACGCAACAAACCTCGAACGTAATCTCTATCTCGTCACGCAGTTGTTCGAATTCGGCGTGCCGGTCGTTGTCGCCCTGACGATGATCGATGTCTTCGAAAAGCAGAAACACGAGATAGACATCGAACTCCTCTCAAAGAATCTTGGTGTGCCGGTCGTCGCGGTCAATGCTAAGGGCGATCGGGGTTTGGATGAGCTTTCCGAGAAGGTGCGTAGCGTCGTCGGAAACGTTCCCACAGTCCCGTTCGAGCTCAACGGCGCGGCGGATGGCGATAACGCGAGGATATTTGCTCGTTACAAATTCATCTCCGAGGCGGTGCAGGATGCGGTCCAGCACAACGATCGGCGTGAGCATCGAATCTCCGAAAAGATCGATCGCGTACTGACTCACCGATTTTTCGGTCTCGCCATCCTCGTGCTCGTGCTCCTCACGGTGTTCCAGGCGATCTTTTCGTGGGCGACCCTTCCGATGGATCTGCTCGAGCAGGGATTCGGCGCTATCGGCGATGCGGCCCGTGGTGTCCTACCGGCCGGCATACTTGCTGACCTCATTGTCGACGGTATCATCGCGGGCGTCGGTGGCGTTCTCGTTTTTCTTCCGCAGATCCTGTTACTGTTTCTCTTTATCTCGATCCTCGAAGACACGGGCTACATGGCGCGCGCGGCTTTCCTGCTCGACAAATTGATGAGTCGTGTCGGTCTTCACGGGAAGGCGTTCCTTCCGTTGATGAGCAGCTTCGCGTGTGCGATACCGGGAATCATGGCAACGCGGACGATCGAGAATCCGCGCGATAGATTTGCGACGATCCTGATCGCACCCTTTATGAGCTGCTCGGCGCGATTGCCGGTTTATACCCTGATGATCGGCGCGTTTTTCGCGGGGCAGACCGTCTTTGGATTCGTCTCGGTCGGCGCTGTTCTGATGCTGGCGATGTACGCTCTCGGAATTGTGTTCGCCCTCATTGTCGCGTTCATTCTGAAACGGACGATACTAAAGGCCCCGCCGCCGCCGTTTGTTATGGAGCTGCCGCCATATCGAATGCCCAGCGTTCGCACGGTACTGCAGAACATGCTCACGCGGGCGTGGCTGTTCGTAAAGCGAGCCGGGACGGTGATCCTCGCCATTTCGATAATTCTTTGGGCGTTGATGTATTTTCCGCGTAGCGAGTCGTCCGCTGCCGTTCCTGAGATGACGCAGTCCGAAGCGGCCCGGGATCCGGAAACCGGACGACCGGGTGATCCGGCGGTCGAGCTGGCGCTGCCGGAAAGCGATCAACTGAGAAACAGCTTCGCGGGTAGATTGGGACATTTGATCGAACCGGTCATACAACCGCTTGGCTTCGACTGGAAGATCGGGGTCGCGCTGATCGCGAGTTTCGCCGCGCGGGAAGTTCTGGTCTCGACTCTGAGCATTATCTATAATGTCGGCAAGGACGAGAATGAGGAGTCGGAGTCACTGATCTCGGCGATCCGGAATGCGCGTGACGACAATGGCCGGATAGTTTGGACGCCGCTCACCGCGCTGACGCTAATGGTCTTCTTTGTACTGGCTATGCAATGTATGTCAACGGTCGCGATCGTTCGACGCGAGACCAATTCCTGGAGCTGGCCCTTGTTCATGGTTGGTTATATGACGGCGCTTGCGTACATCGCATCGTTGATAACTTACCAGGCCGGCCGTGCATTAGGCTTCGAATGATGGATACGCAAACGATCATCGTTTTTTTGATCATTGGCGCCGCGTTCCTGTATGCGGGAGTGACACTCGTACGAAAACGGAGGTCATTTTCACCGAAGTCTGCATGCGCCGATGATTGCGGCTGCTCATCCGACACCAAGATCTCGAAAGCTGCCCATTGACTACCCACGATAGATTCCTGACCGAAGGCGTGCGTGCGATGTTCCTATCGACGCTCGCCTTTTCGCTTGCGAACGTCTTCGTCAAACAGGTCTCGCATATCCCCGCGATGGAGGTTGTTTTCTTCCGAACCGTGATCGCAAGCGCGTTTTGCATAGTCGGACTTTATCGAGCGAACGCCGATTGGCGCGGATCGAACCGGTGGCTCCTGATCATGCGCGGCGTCTTCGGTACGACGGCGCTTGTCCTGTTCTTCATAACGCTGCAGAACATACCGCTCGCGTCGGCGATGACGATCCAGTATTTGTCTCCGATCTTCACGAGCATTATCGCGATCTTTATCCTCAGTGAATCTGTCCGAGCGCTTCAATGGCTTTTCTATGGGATCGCATTCGCGGGTGTGCTAGTGATCGAACAGGTCGATACTAGGATCTCGCTTTTCTACCTCACGATCGGGGTGGTGTCCGCTTTCTGCTCAGGAGTCGCGTACAACCTTGTACGCAGTCTGCGTGGCCGCGAACATCCGCTCACCGTGGTGCTTCACTTCCAGCTTGTGGGAGTACTCGTAGGCGGCATAAGCCTGCTCTTCGAGTGGAAAACGCCGGTCGGATTCGAATGGCTCTACCTTTTCCTTGTCGGCGTATTCTCACAACTCGGCCAGATATTTCTCACGAACGCGCTTCAGAACGAACCGGCTGCCAGCGTATCTATCGTCAACTATTCCGGATTGATCTACGCCATATCCATCGGATGGCTTGTCTTCGGCGAGGTTCACTCGATGGAGACCGTGCTTGGCATGATGCTAGTGGTATGCGGCGTGGTTGCGAGCGTCATCTACACCAGACGACGGGGCGTCGTCGAGGCAATGGACGCGACGGCCGGATGATTCCGCAATCCAGAAGACCTTCACGCCGTGACGAGAAAGTGCTATTCTCCAACCGTATTCCTGAGCGTTTTTTAGAGTCCAAGGGCCCGCGTTCCGGGTCCTGCCGCCGAAGGGCAATCCGCCGATAACCTAAAGTGCGAAAGTTTCCACACCCGACTATTATCCGGTCGGAGTGCAGCAACCGCTAGGATTGTGGACGGATGATCGCAATTGGCGCGGCGCTGTGGGAACGGCGCCGCATTTCTTTATGAAAGTCCAGATAACGGCAGCCGTGGTGACGGCGAGCGACTCGCGCAGCGTCGGTGAAGACGTCTCCGGGGCCGAGCTGATCGCCCTATTGCTCGAGGCCGGTGCACGCGTCGAAGATCACCTTGTTGTGCCAGACGATCTGTCGGCGCTTCGCGAGACGATCTACAGCCTGACCGAGCGTGAAGAGATAAATTTGATAGTGACGACGGGCGGGACCGGGCTCTCGCCGCGCGACAACACGCCGGAAGCGACGCTATCGGTTATCGAGCGCGAGGTCCCGGGTATCGCAGACGCGATGCGTCGAGAGACCGCAGTGCACACTCCGATGGCGATGCTTTCGCGCGGTGTGTCGGGCATCCGCAGCAACACTCTCATCATAAATTTTCCCGGCTCGCCAAAGGCTGTACGCGAGTGCTTCGAGGTGATCAGGCCAGTTCTCCACCACGCCGTCGAACAGGCGGCGGGCCATACAGCTCATCATGAATAGTCTTACAAGATACTTGTTGCTGACACTTGTCTTGCTGGCCGCTGCGGCACCGGTCGCGGCCGTTCCTGTCACGGTCATTGAGCATCCGGCGTCGATCGCTCAAGAGAAGTTTGTTCGTTCAGAGTTATATTTCGGACTCACCAAACCGGACAAATCGGTACTGACCGATGCCGAATGGAGCCAGTTTGTCGATGAAGTCATCACTCCACGATTTCCGGCCGGATTCACGGTGTTGTCGGGGCTGGGCCAATGGCGGACCGCAGCGGGAAATATTGCAAAAGAGAACAGCAAGGTCTTTGTCGTGGTCTATCCCAAGCGCGAGCGGTCGTCAGCGGGGAAGAAACTCAACGAGATCCGGGCCGAATACAAGAAGCGTTTTGAACAGGAATCCGTTCTTCGTGTGGACATCCTTCGGTCGGTAACTGTCTCCTTCTAACCCGGCGTTTATCGCCGCAACGCCGTCTGCATGAACCCGGCGACGTCCTCCTTTAACTTCCTAAGAGAGTTCTTCTCGATGTACATCATGTGTCCGGCTTCGTAGTATCCGAACGAGAAGTTCTGCCGGAGCTGCGGCTCGAGGCTCATCGCCGAGACCGTGTACTCGGCTGCGAAATAGGGCGTCGCCATGTCGTAATAACCGCTGGCTACAAACACCTTCATATAGGGATTTTTTCGCATAGCCGATGAAAGGGCCTGCGATGTATCGGCGTAGGCGTTGTTCGTGTTCCAATTCCACGGGCTCGTGATGCCGCCGCCGAGGATGTAGTACTCGAGATCCGATTTGAAGTTAAGCTG
>CAMLKY010000049.1 GCA_946480545.1 uncultured Acidobacteriota bacterium | reverse complement strand
TATGTACATACCTAAAGCTAGTGGCAATTTAAAGAGGCAGGCGCTAACTTCCGAAACACCTGAGATCGAACCTCATCCACCAATCGACGCTCCCGTCATCTTCCCGACCAATCCCTTCACCACCGCCGTCCCTCCGTCGATCGCACCTTTGATATGGCGTTGGTTGGTGAAATGGCCGGCGACGTATATGCCAGGGACATTTGTCTCGAACGTTGATTCGTCGTACACGGGAACCTCGCCGTACTTTCCTGTTGTCGTTTCTACGCCGAGATTCTTGAGCATGTTGAGATCGGCATCAGCACCGATGAGAACGAACACAACATCGTTTTCGAGGCGCTGGACCTTTCCATTTTCGTCTTCGAGCACGACCGAGTCGTCCATGATCTCAACGACGCGTCCGAGAAAGAACAGCTTCAGACAATGCTTTCGCAATTCCTCCTCGAGCGGCTGCTTCACCCAGTATTTGATACAGCCCTGCTTCGGATCATTGTTCTCCCAATCCGAACGAAAAATTGCCAGCGTCGCGTCCGCACCTTCCTCAGCAAGAAACAACGCAGCCTCGCCGGCCGAGTTACCTCCGCCGACAACAAGGGCTTTCTTCCTGACCCACGGATACGTTTCGCGAAAGTGATCATGTACCTTCGGGAGATCTTCGCCAGGCACGTTCAGATGCCGTGGATGATCCATCGCTCCGATCGCAAAGAGCACGCTGCGCGCTTCGTAAGCCGCTTTATCGGTAACGATCTCAAAAACCGATGTCTCTCGGTTTCGCACTTCGAGGACCGTCTCCTCGGTCCGCACGTTCAACTCATTATCAAGAACGAATCGAACATAGTAGGAAAGCAATTCTTCCCGGGTGGGCTTTTCGCGGGCCGGATCGAGATCGCCCGGCTGGAACTCGAGCTCGTCCGTCGTAGAGAAAACTGTCAGGCCGACGGGGTAATGATAGATCGTGTTTCCGATCAGCCCCTTTTCGATCACCACGTAATCGAGACCGCATTTCTTTGCTTCGTAGGCGGCGGCGATACCGGCCGGCCCGGCGCCGATGATCAGGAGGTCAAGCATCTTCGAGCTTCTTGAGTTCCATCGTGAATTTATCGATCTGGGCGCGGGTGTTTTCAAGATTACGCTTTGAATCGAGATAGTTCTGCCATTCGTTCGTGGCAGTCAGCGCCTTGAGCGTGTCTTCATCGAGGGCGTGCGACATAACCACGAGCAGATCGCTGAGAGCCTCGTGCCCGTCGAGTAAAGACTGGATGATCGTATACGCGAGCTTTGCGTTCGGCAGATCGATATCGAGATCTTCCATATTCACCTGTCCAACATTCATCGAATCTTAGCATACAAAAAAGGCACGCAATTTTCGCGTGCCGCAGCTATCATCAGGAGTAATTCGCGAGGCCTCACTTCTCGCGACAGACTCGCTGACAACGTTTACACCTCGGGCTCATCTTCGACGGGGCGCTCGGTGGGTGTTGCAACCGGTGCTTCGCCGTTCAGTGGCACGACCCAATATTCGACCTCGGAATAATCACGATAACCGCCGAACTGCACGGTGATCCGATCGGCGTTTATCTTGGCCGCTGTGGCAAGCCGCCACTTCCCTTCTTCGATAAATTGTGCGAGCCGGGGGATATCGAGTTGCTGATCGTCGGCGTAAAAAATAATTACACCGGTTGAGTCTTCACGTTCGGCGAGAAGATCACCATACTGTCCGCTGATCCAGTGAAATCGCACGGCATCGATCTCTTCCGGTGTGCGCGAATCGATATACTCTTCGTTCTTCTCGACGGCATCGTCTTCCGATTGTTCCGATGGGGGACCGTCCTCCGAACCGGACTCATTCGCAATCGGAATCTGTCGCTCCTCTTCTTCTTGTTCGGCACGGGCTGCCTCGTGCTCGGCTTTTACGGAAGGAAGTTCGTAGCCGGTCAAGCCGTCTTCGGAATAATCCAGGTCCAGACTGCTTTCGTCGTAGAGAAACGTCGCAGCGGTAGGGATCGTCGGAGCTTCTATCGTATCGCTCGACTGCGGCACTTCGCCGCCCGGCGGAACAATCCAGAGCTGGGTTGTACCTTCCTGCCTGAACCCGGCAGGGACAATGACGACTTTGTTGGGATCAAAGTTCCTGAAAGCCAAGTGGTTCCTAAACACGCGCTCCATGGCAGGCGCGCCGTAATATGCCGGCAGCACGTCGGCCCCTTGATAGATCAACACGTAGCCTGTCGAGGTCGGACTCATGCTCAGAATGAAAAAGAACGTATCAAACCTGGATCTCAGCTCGCAGTCCCCCAGTCTTCCAAATTCATCAACTAATTCCGTTTTTTCGGATTTTTCGGCTTCGGGAGGTGTGGTGGTCGTATCGTCATGCTGCCCGTAAACAGCAACAGATAAGAGGAGAAGGGCGAGAAAAACGCGGGCGAGAGCTTTCATAGATCGTCACCTCCGGTTGATTTCGCCTCAGGAAATGCAAAAGGCCTGCCAGTGACGGCAGGCCGGAGATCACCGTACGCATACCACTAGTTCTCGGGCTCGTTGACCTTCGATCGGTCGTCGGGTTTCAACTCGGGCATCGACTCGCCTTCGCGAATCACCCACAACTCGACCTGCGGAACGGCACGATATCCGCCAAAGACCACCTGCAGCCGCTCGCTGCCGACTCCTGACGTTTCGGCGATACGGTTGCGACCTTCATCGATATAGGCAAGCAGCCGCTCCGTATCGTAATAGTTCTCGTCGGCGTAGAGCACGATCACACCGTGCGAACCGGGAGCTGCTTTGACCGCTTCTCCGAACGACTTTTTCGCCCAGGCGAATTTCATTGTATCGAGAGGAATCCCATTCTGAGCGGCGTCATCGACGGTGACCGGATTCTCGGGCTCGTTCGGAGTCTCGCCTGACGGCTCCGACGATTCGGATACTCCGCCCGAAAGATCCACCGCACCTGGATCGTAGCCTCCGTCAGTATCGCCCGTCGGTTCCTCATCCATCCGGCTGCGAATCTCCGGACGAATAAAGTCATTCATGAAATGAAATCCGGCTGAGCCCAGGTTCTGTTTCGCAAATGGCCGAACGGCAAGCGTATTAAGTGCACTGTTCGCGGTCAGGGCTCCCGCCGACGACGAAGCCGGTGGTGCATCCTTGCTGCATGAGGTGGATACAAGCGCTGTGAGAAGGGTGAAAGCTGCTATAGATCTGGATAAATTCATTGTCGTCCCTCGTGTCGGGCGTCATACGAACGGGAGGTTGGTCACTTCCACTTCAGTGCCGTTCACGCCCAGCTTTGTACCGCCCTCGAGATGATCGAATCTAACGTAAGCAAGTGCGATCGTTCTTCGCAATCGGGGCGATATCGTGACTGACGTAAGCCGTCCAGCGTTTTTGCCATCCGCTGAAATAATTTCTGCGCCGGGTTCTAGGGATGTTGCGTCCGCATCGGCTGTGACGCCCGTGAGGCGCTTTGCGACGTGACCACGGAAGTGGATCCGGGCAATGATCTCCTGGCCGATGTAGCATCCCTTCGTATATGAGATCAACCCGTCGAGCCCGAGTTCCGGGACTATCGTCGACTCATCCATATCCCTGCCATAGACCGGGACGCCGGCCTCGATCCGGAGCACATCATACAGTTCGTCGAAAATCTCAATCGCATTGAAATAAGTTAGCTCGCCGAGAAAGTCGACAACGTCCTCGGTATGGACGAAGTAGTCGGTTCCGCGGCTACGGTCGAATTCGATGAACGGGGGAGTGATCGGGATGAACGATCGATGATAGACCTTGATGAACGAATATTCTTCGGACAGGTCCTCGACAAAGAAATCGCCCGCCATTGTGAAGCGGAACAGGTTGTCGAAAACTTTTTGCCGCGTCGCTTCTTCCGTCTCTATCAGAAATCGCTCGCCCTGCCGCACGACGCGGATGACGGCGATCAGTCGTCCCTGTGCATTCGGAAATGCGGCAAGCATGTGCGCTCCGTCCTCGAGCGTCTTTACGTCGTTCGATATCAGCCCATCCAGAAACTGTACAGCTTCGCCACCACGCACCGAGATCAGGCCACGCGGTTGGCGGTAATAGGCCGTTCCGCCGGACAGGATGTGATTGTAATGAAGCCTATCGGTGGAATTCATCGGATCAAAGTTCGGAGCGTCTGAAAATGGGCGAGCTGAATCGCGAGTCCACGCTGCGAAGCTACGACCTGTGGGCTTGGGTGATAAAGCGGCACCAGCTTTACACCATTCCAGTTCACGACGTGCCCCGCATGCGTCTGCAGCTTGAACTCATGATAGGCAATCAGAGAGAGTGCTTCAAGAGCGACGGCTCCGAGCGATGCGATGACAGGCGGCTGTATGAGCTCCAAAACTCGCCGCAGGTATGCCGAACACGCGCGAATCTCGCTTCGCGTGGGCCTTCGATTGGCGTCTGTAGCAGAGCGTGGACTGCACATTACTGCACTCGTGATAAATATGTCGTCGCGGCGGAGATCGATCGAGTCGAGTAACGTCTGAAAGTTATCACCCGATTTATCGCCAAAGAACGGTCTCCGAGTCCGGTCCGCACCAACGCGTCCGGGGGCTTCTCCGATGAACATGACTCTTGGATCGAGGATCCCGTTCAGCTCACTCAGCACCGCCGTTTTGTCCGCCAGGTTGGGGCAGATGCGGCAGGCTTGAGCTTCATGACAGAGTGTGTTGAAAAGGATTTGCTTACTCGACGCCACTCCATGAATTATCTTTCATCCCCCACGGCGCGGCAAAAGCAGTCGTTTTGGCGCCGGCATGTCGACAATGTGATGGGCACAACAGTCAGTACCGCGAGGGGTAGCGACCGGGGATTTGACCATGGCCAACTCGAGAGATGGCCGGCGCCACCACCCGCAGATCAACGCAGATCACGCGGATTTGAGCTGATCCGATCTCTTCCGATAGGTGACTAAAGATTCTTACCCGTCGAGTGTCAATAACACAGGTTTAACCGCGGATGACGCGGATGACACGGATCAAAGCCGATCTGATTCTTTTCTGATCCGCGTCATCCGCGTAAATCCGCGGCTAGAGATTCTAAGCGCTAAAAATCCCCGGTCGCTACCGCTCGCGGTACTGACTGTCGTGCCCGTCGTATTGTCAAAGGGCCGGCTCCAAAGCCCCGGCCGCTGTACTGACGGCTGTGCCCACGAACCACCAACCACGAACAACTCGCCGATATTTGTTACAATTTGATTTCGCCGGTAAAAGGATAATGACTCAACTTTCAGAACAGACAGTATTGGATTCGCTGCGCCAGATCATTGACCCTGATCTGCGTAAGGACATCGTCACTCTCGGCTTTATACGCGATCTGAAGATCTCGGGCGGAGATGTCGCCTTCAGGATAGTTCTCACAACGCCGGCTTGCCCGGTGAAAGATCAGATGGAGGCTGACGCGATCGCGATCGTCGGAAATCTTGCTGGTGTAACGAGTGTTAATGTCACGATGGACGCCGAGGTACCGCAGGGGCGTGGTATTGCAAATAACATCGCGATTCCCGGTGTCAAGAACATCATCGCCGTCTCGAGCGGTAAAGGCGGTGTAGGTAAAAGCACGGTCGCAGTGAACCTCGCCGTTGCACTCGCGACCGACGGAGCGAAGGTCGGGCTGATGGACGCCGACGTGTACGGTCCGAACGTTCCGATGATGCTCGGCACTGGCTATGACCAACCCGAGATCGAGAATGGCCAGCTTCAGCCGATCCAGGCCCACGGCATAAAGATGATCTCGATGGCGGTGCTGGTTCCGCCCGATAAGCCGATGATCCTTCGCGGCCCGATGCTGCACGGTGTGGTCCGCCAGTTTCTCACGGATGTGAACTGGGGCGAGCTCGATTATCTGATCGTAGACATGCCTCCGGGGACAGGCGACGTCCAGCTCTCCCTCGCACAGCTTGTACCTGTGCAGGGAGCCGTGCTTGTTACGACTCCTCAGGAAGTCTCGTTGTCGGATGTTCGCCGGGCGGTAAAGATGTTCGAGCAGGTGAACGTTCCGGTTCTCGGCGTCATCGAGAACATGTCGTACTTCATCGCACCCGATACCGGGAACAAGTACGAGATCTTCGGTCGGGGTGGCGGAATGAAACTGGCGGGCGAGTACAATCTGAATTTCCTCGGCGAGGTGCCGATGGGAATGGAGGTCCGAGAAGGTGGTGACAAAGGAATCCCTGTCGTGGTCTCATTCCCCGATTCACCTCAGGCACTGGCCTTCCGTCGCGTAGCCGAAGAGGTCGCACGCCAGGTCTCGATCGAGGCAATGAAGCCTGAGTTGGTAATACTGCAGCGAGCGAAGTGACTGGCTTAACGGCATTGCGCCCGAGAAGCTTGGTGGGATTTCTCGCTCACGCCGACAGCTAAAGCCGCCGGCGCCTGTTCTTTTTTATCCCAATCCAAGAACAGTTCCGCAAAAGATCTCACGGAAGAGCGATTCCCATGAGACCTTCGCCGGTCGAGATGTGTTTCAACAGATAGAGGTGCGGCGTCGGCGAGTATGGGAGTATTCATGTTGTCCAGCCTTGGATACGTTCGTACGAATCGTATTTTTAACTTGGGCCAAAATCTAACGCGGCAGTCTAGTCATGTCAAGCAAATCCGCCCGGATTAAGAATTATTAATCAAGCACGCTGCCGCGCGCACGAACCACGAGGTTCGGCCGGTTTACTCTAACCTTTATCTGGTATCTCGCGGCATCCGCTTTTGGGACCTCTATCGACGCGTAGTAGCCGGCACGAATTGCGTTAACCAAGCGCTTTACATCGTCGTCCTTAAGCTTTTTTGTACTAACGACCCGTCCCCCCGAAGCGGAGGTTAGATCCGCCAAATAATCGCGTCCGGTTTGAAGCTCAGCCGCGGTACTGCCGGTCCGACTAGTTCCAATGACATTTGGATTTCCGAGGATTACGGCGATCCAGTCATCCACATTCCTCGAGCGGCTCGCGGCCTGGAACGAGTCATAGTAGAAGGCGAAAATCGGTACGTCTGAACGCTCGACCCAGCCCAGCGAACTTCCGTACGTAGATCCGCGGGATGTCGTGTCGACGCCGTCGCTGAAGATCACCATCGACTTTCTGCCCGGTATCAGCGGCAGGACTTTCTCAAACAACACCGAAATCGCCGAATAGATGGATGTCCCGTCGCCCATCTCCGCTTTTGAGATACACTTCCGCAACTCAGCCCGATCACCCGTTAGCTGGCAGAGGACATTCATCCCGGAACTAAACTCGACGACGACGACCTTGGTGCTTTCAGGTAGTAAGTCTACGAATTTCGTTGCGTGAGCCTTTAACGTCTTCAATGTCGGATCTACTGAGGGGCTCGTATCGAGCACGAGGATGACCGCAGGTGACTCGGGAGCCTTGTCGAGTGTCTTAATGGGTACGGGGGAATCGTTCACGAAGACCTTTACATCGGCGACGGTCAGGTCAGTCACCGGTGTGCCCGACGCGTCTTCAACGAAGATAGGTATCGTTACAACGCCAACGCCACTATCAACGGACACGAGCTGAGGTACCGCCTTTTTGTCCTTGTCCTGCGGGACCTCGTCCGCTCCGCGCGACCGAGTTTTACTGTCACCCGTACGCGGCTTGAACGGCGTCGAGTCGGAATAATCCGATTGCCCCAAAATCGTCGCGGCAAAGAGGAGTAGTGCTGAAAGAATGGATGAGATTTTCATAAACTTCATACCGATGCAAGAGACTCGTTCATTCGTTGTATGGCCTGCTCTGATGATACTTGGTTTGGGGTGGGAGTCGATATCGATCCTCTCCAACACCTTGTAATTTACCTACTGTTTCGCTAAAATTTACGCAAAAGTAAGGATTCGCTATCGCGGGTCCGATTTTTTGAGGAGATATACAAATAGATGTCAGCAGTTGCTACCCCGACCGTCGAGCTAACCGTAACCGAAAGTGCGGCCGAGGAAATTAAGAAGTTCTTCGCCGGCGAAGAGGATCTTACCGAATCTGCGGGACTGCGCGTACGCGTGGTACCTGGCGGTTGCTCGGGATTTCAATACAGCCTGAATATCGAGGAAGATTCCAGGCAGGGTGATTTTATACTCGATCGTCACGGGATCCGGCTTTTTGTCGATATGTTCTCGGCGCAGTATCTAAATGGAGTAACCATCGATTACACATCGAACATGATGGGCTCCGGATTTACGTTCGAGAATCCGAACGCCACCGGGGGCTGCGGTTGCGGGACCTCTTTCTCAGCCTAGTTTCATCAAACCTATGTATCGCTTAAAGCCCGAACGGTTTCGGGCTTTCTTTTTTTTGGAGAGCGTGACCGATTGAGCTTTTCTGTTGGCATACAACGACAACTGAAGATAGGCAGACGGCGGGAGATGGAGTGGGCCCCTCTGAAAAGAGGGGCTTTTTGCGGTCTCGATTTTTGGAGCAAACCATGTTTGCCAGTCGGCATCTTAAAGTGCTATGCTCTGGTTTAGCTAAAATCCGGACATGCAGCCCCGCTGCAAACTCGCGTCGGATTTCGGAACTACCATAAGTAGTTCAGGCGACCAATAAGCAAGAAGAAATAGAACAAAAACTGGATAGATTCGGCATTACCGAAATCGATAGCCACTTGCTTTTCCGCTTTCTTGTTCTCCGTCTGAGTCGCCTACGGCCTCGCCCTTACAAATAAAAAATAGGAGTTTTAAGTTTTGAAAAATTTGAAGAAGATTTCATATCTGTTCTTGTGCGCGTTGTTTACCAGTTTAGTTTTTATATCTGCGGGATTTGCTCAGGAGCGGCCCAGGGTCGCTAAGTCAATTTCCAGCAGGCCGATCAATCAGCCGGCCATCCCCGCAGTCACGACGGACAAGACAAAAGCTCTTACTTCTTCAATTCCATCAAACGCTCCCGCCCCTCGCCCGACACTTACCAACGAAATAGTCGTTGTCAAACCCCAGCCCTTAGTCAAGAAGACCGTGTCTTCGAGTGCGATGAACGCCGCAGCGACATCACTTGCAGCGGGTCGACTGGCGTACACACCCTCGGTCGCGAGCCAGATGATGAAGGGCATCGAGTCGCGGCTCGGTATTCCGTATCGATATGGTTCTTCGGGTCCGAACCGCTACGACTGTTCGGGGTTTGTGTGGAGTGTGTTCGGTGATGCAGGAATCAACTTTACTCGTTCAAGTGCTCGGAGCTTATGGACGATGTCCGTTCCCGTCTCGGGTGATGATCGCTACAAGTTCGGGACATTGGTTTTCCTGAACGGGCTTGGCCACATCGGTATCGTCGCGGATGAGAACGGCTTTTACCATGCTTCATCAAGTAAGGGCATCACATACTCGCCTTT
>CAMLKY010000048.1 GCA_946480545.1 uncultured Acidobacteriota bacterium | reverse complement strand
GTTGAACTCGTAGGCGTGGCCTGTCGCGTCCTGAACCAGGTTTCCTACCGGATCGTAAAGGTATCCCTGCCCCGACTGGAAGCGATTGGTATTCGGATCGATCTGCGGGAGCGTCATATTAGTTTGCGGAAGTTGCTGCCCACCGAGAGTTTGTGCGAATGATACACGATTTCCGTAGCGGTCGTAACCAAAATTCTGCTTCCAGGTTTCGACCGTACCGGCGGTCTCTCTTGCCTCCGCGAGCCGATTGAGGGAATCGTACCTGAACGCCTGCACCAACGGGCCGGACTGACCCAAGCCGGATACGATCTGCTTTCCTATGTTGCCGCTATTTCGGACAGGATCGACGTTACCCGAAGCGTCGATCTCTCCGTGCTGATAACTGAGACTCCATAGAGGGGCGCCGGTCGCGGTGTTTGCTAGACGAAGCTCGGTAACCTGATTCCGTCCATTGACGCGTGCCGATTCCCAAAGACCATTTCCAAATTGCAGCCGCTCGATCAAACCCGACGCCGTGCGAGTAACGTCGGACGCGTAGGTCTGGAAGGCCCCATTTGCAATTTTGCTTGAGATCGCGCCGATGTCTCCGTCGGGCTGGACGAAGTTTCGCAGCACTCGCTCCGACGGGTACTTTTGTTCGATGACCGTTCCGGCGCGGTTATATTTGTACGTCGAAGGATACGATCGCCCATCGGTCACCTGTTCGCTCGCAGCGAGCCGGCCGGCTTTATCGTAAACAAGCATTCGCGTCTCCGATACCGAAGATGAGACTCTTGTCAGCTTGCCGCGGGAGCCTGGAACGTCAGGCGAGTCGTAGCCGAAAGTGACGGGCGGCGTTGTGTCGCTGTAGGAATGGGTCGACACCCGGTTCAGAGCATCGTAAGTGGATGTGATCGTGACGCCTCGTGCATCCGTTGAGGTAATGAGATTCCCGTTTGCGTCATAGGTGAACGCGGCGGTCCACGAATTATTTTCCGTGTTGCCTGACGTTGTGATTGCCGAGTTGACGACCTGCTCGGGCTGGCGTACGCGTAGCGTGCGGCCCAGCGAGTCGGTCATGAAGTACCTGTTCTGAACATCCTGCTTTACGCGAATCAGCTTACCGAGCCCGTTATAAAAGTAATGTGTTGGCTGGGCAGGTGCCGCAACACTGCCGAGAGTGCCGTTCACATCGGGTTCATCCACGCGGATCAAACGGCCCAGGCCATCGACGACGTTACGGCGTTTGCGTCCGTCTGGTCCGTTACAGTGGTTGCGGATGTGTCTATTTCGGTGACCGTGGTGCCGGTCGATCGAGTGTTCGAGCCGCCAAGCGCAACAGGCAGCTCGGGGCCGTCAAATGTCGTTACCTCAGAATAACGCTCGTTCCGGTCAGAGTAGTTGAGCGTCCATCCCATTGTGGATTCGTTGGCATCCGCCGATACCGCGGCACGAAAACTATTCGAAACCAAAGTATAGGTCCCGCGGGTATTCTCAGGATCGCCGGGGTTACCCGGCGTCGGATCGTCGAAGCCATAGCGGGTTTCGACCTTTATCCCGTCTGTTTCATTGGCCGCACTCTGCGAACTTGTGTCTTCGAGGGTCTTTTCCAAACGGACACGCCAGAGAGGATCGAAGAACTTTACCGATACCTTCCGGCCGTCGCCGACGGATTCCACGTCGGATCTAACGACGACTCGCCGGCCCACGTCATCGTATTCGCGTTGAGTCCACGACTCTTCGCTTGTATGGGCCGCATGCCGGGTCTTGGTCGGCCGGCCGAAGGCGTCGTACTCGGTGATGACGGAAACGTCATTGTCAGCATCGGTCGCGATAACGACGAGTCCGGTGTAGAAATCGTACGTTGCCGTTGCGGTTCTGCTCACCATCGGATGGTTGGCTGCGGTTACGGTGCGTGTTCTATATAGCCCCGCAATATTGCCATCAGGCCCGGGCACGTCGCCGTACGTGATCACTGTCTCGACCCCGCGGGCGTCGGTCTCTTTGATAACGTTTCCGTAAAGGTCGTAAGCTCCAAACGTCGAGACAGAATTCCCCGCATTCAACCGACTCCCCGTCGAATCAGCCGATGCGAGCGGGCCCCGCGATGAGTCCCACGTCCGCGTCTCAATTCGATTTCCGACATTTGCGGCGTCGTCGTAGTAGAACTCGGTACGCGACTCCGGCTTGCCGCCGCCGTCCTGGATCTCGGTCGACTTCATGACTTTCTGGAGGCGCGGAGCCGAGGGATTTGCGTAGTGGTTGGGACTCGGCGTCGTTGAATCACCCGCACCCGGTGTCGGATTGTAATAGGTGTTCAAGGTGCGCCGCTTCAGGACAAGGTCGGGCGGGAGACCCGCAGGCCCCGCATAAAGCCCCGCTCCGTTTCGAGGTATCGACGAATAAGGTACCCAGTCATACTCCCGGATCTCGAGCACGTTGCCATTCTTGTCGTACTCGTAATCTTTGATCGCGGTAAGCGAGGGATTTCCATTGGTGTCGGCCACGGTCATGAACTCTGTTTTTACGTATACGTTCGTTGGACTGCCGGCTGCGTACGTGCGGATGTCGTAGTTTTCGGCCCATATCTTCTCGACCATCCCGCCGCCCGCTGTGAGGGACCGGTAAACGTAGCCTTTGAATCGACCGGCAAGCGGCGAGACTTCCGTTCTGGTTCGTCCGTCCGGTGTCGTAATGACCGCAATGCCGGTGCCGTTGATCGCATAGACAGTAGATTCGGTTCGCTCGGACGAGACCTGGCCATAAGTTTCGAGATATGTAAGGTCTCGGCGGGCGACGCTATTCTGTATGACCTGAAAAGCATCGATCACCGGCTGTGAGCCGCCGACTGCATATGAGTAGTCCGCACGCGCCCCGGACGGCAGCGTGACGGAGGTTAGCTCGCCCCATCCCGACGTGTAGTTTCCCCACTCTGGCTGCTCTGCGGCCCCGTTATAGTTAAAACGGAATTCAAGTCCGCCGAGCTGAGCAGGCAGCGTTATCTTCTTGATCACCGACAGACCCTCGCGAATATAGCCGGTTCGGTTGTTCGGATCCGAGTTGCTCGCATGCGTGACCGGATAAGCGCGGTGCACCCACGCAGCATCCCATTCGATAGTCGTTAAGAGAGGCTCACCGGCAAATCCCTTTTGCAGGACGGCTCCGGGACCATAAACGATGTATTGACCGGCGTCATTTTGTATTCGCTTGCCGTCGGCGGCGACCTTCCAGATAAGCTTGTTTCCGTTTCGATCGGTCAGACGCTGGTTTACGCCAGGCTCATCCGGAGGCTTGTGCTCGATAACAGACCCGTCAGGCTTGAAAAGTTTCCAGTATCCAAACGAATCGCCGGCTCCGTTGTATTGCCCGGGTGGAATGTACAGACGCATGCCCGCCCCGTCGGTTGAATAGTAGTGCATCCCTGCCGACGTGATACGTTGCTGCTCGTAACGGCACGTCGTCCCGCCGCCGTTCCAATCTACCAGCGAGTACACGTGGCGCACCCCGTCGGGATCGATAGAGAACCACGAATCGCTGTAGAGGTCCTGGAATGGGACCCCGACGCCATACGGGCGGAACTCGGTAACACCGCCATCGGGCATTCTCATCTCGAGCTTGTATCGATAGCCGTTTCGTGTGTACTCGGAAGCGTTGCCGACGGTGCAGTGCGCCTCTGCCTCGAGTGCTTGTCGATTTACCATTCGAAGCTGGTACTCGCCCGCATCGAGATGCCAGCCTCCCTGCTCGCCGCGTTCCAGGACCTCGCGAAAGTAATAGCCATTTCCCGTATCATCCGGGATATTGTCGAAACCACGTTCCTGTCTCGAGTTCCAGAGCTTGCTGTTATACCTGAGTGCGACCTCGTAGCCCGGCGCCGAGCCGCGTCCGCCCGGAAGCTGAGCGAGTGGAATATTGAGTATCAGATTCCCGTTCGTGAGGTTAACGGTCTCAATGTCTGAAATTGAATATGAATTTCCGGCTTTGATACCCCGGTCCGGATCTCGATCCTGTGCATAGGTCACTATGCTCGAGAGAGCGAGAACGAATATCCAGAGGTGGGGGAGTAGTGTGGGAACTCTGGTAATGGCTTTCATTTTTTCTCCTTATTTTTCCTTTTTTGAATCAGTTACCTCACGATCAGGACACCTGCTGCATTTACCGGCGATACAGTGCGGGCACCGGTATGTCGCCGCTGGTACCCCATCGGACTTGCCGGAGGCTGTCACCTGAACCGGACTCTCGAATAAACCAGTTGCCGAGCGTACCGGTAGGGTTATCGGTGGGACGCCAGACCGCTATATCGCATTTGCCGTCGCCGTCGTAATCGTTGGGCACCGCGATGTCACCGGGGTTGCCCCACTGAATGATTGAGGATTGTTGGTCCGAGCTTCGCCTGATGTACCACCTCGCGGAGACGCGGTCGTAGAGTGCTGGATCCGAGGTGCCATCGCCATCGAAGTCGGCACTTGCCGCGCGCCAATCGCGTGACGACGCCGCAGGTATCTGGATCGTGGCCGACCGTGCAGAGCCGTCCGACGAATTAAGCGAGTAGACCGTCTTGTTCGAATCGCGCCACACGGCGATGTCCGCGCGCCCGTCACCATCGTAGTCACCGGGAAGCGGAAGGTCGCCGGACGTCCCATATGCGCGATAGAGGGGAGCCTGATCCGAGCTGCGGACGATGTACCACCGTCCGTCGGACTCGCGCCAGACCGCGCGATCGGTCTTTCCATCACCGTCGTAATCCGCGGGGACACATTTGTCTGACGACAGGCCCCACGGTGTCACCGGCGCCCATGTATTGTCGCTGCTCTGGAGGACGTACCACTCACCGCTCGTCGAGCGGTATATGGAAAAATCGGTCTTTCGGTCACCATCGTAGTCCCCGGGAACGGGCGTATCGGTTCCAAGGCCCCACGCCTGGGTCGCCGGCTGCGAGCCGCCCGCGCCGCCCATCACCCACCAGGTGCCGGTCGACGGGCGCCACACGGCAAGATCGGCCGGGCCGACGCGATTTGCACCCGCGTCCTCCACCGCGAGCAGTTGTGTACCGAGATACAAATATTCCTTTGAGAGGGCCGGGACCGACGGCGGACCGCCGATTGACGGGGATGTGTGGAGAACCATGCCGAACCACCCGGTTCTAACACCTGTCAGCGGGTCCGTCGAGGGAAACCAGTCGTTCCTTGCAAAAATGCCGACCACGATCAGCAGAAGAAAAAGCAGCGAGAGAAGATGGATGTTGTGTCGTTTTCCAGATCCACCCCGGTGGGAGTTATTGAGATTCACGGGAGATTCTCCTTGAGGGTCCGAGTTTGCGGACCCTCGCTTAAATTTTTAGGAAGTTAAGAGTGGATTGGGATGTGACGATGTTACTAGCGAAGTAATCTGCTGTCTTAAATCGAAATAAAAAGTTCTTGTGAATTCTAAATTCGCTGAGGCCATCAAGGGCACTGTGCCGCCCGCGCTTTTCGTAGGAAGTTTACGGAATGGCCGTATGAAAATTAAGCAGAAGATCCAAATCTCAAATTTGCGAACTGAAGCTGACATTTGAAATCTGAAATTCTTGAAGCGGCCAATCCTGAAACACCCGCGACTAAAAATCCGAAAGAACACCGCCACCCGCGATGTCTCCCACCGATATAACCCCCGCCAAAAAAATCGGGCTGCCTTGTGGGCAGCCCGTAAACGGCCGGGTATCGGACCGGCCAAGATTGCTAGAGAAGGACCTAGCGCAGAAGTGAGACTGTCACCTTTCGTGTGAGCGGGTTAACCGTAAAGCGGAACAGACCCGCCGGTGCACTCGTTCCGGATGTGCTGAGGATCGTTCCCTCGCTCGTACGAGTTCCGGCGTTTTCATTCGGCGATCCCTGCGGCAACAGTTGTGTCGCGACGATGTTGAATGTCGACGGACCATTCACCCATCCGAGCACGCGCAGGCGATACGTCGTGTTCGGAGTCACCGCGGCACTCACGAACTCATTCGCACTCGAACCCGCCGAACGCGTGATGAGCTGACCGTCAGCCGTGAGCAGCTCGAAATCGTAGTCAACAACAGCACCGGTGCCGCTTAGGCGCGCCTCCAGCGCGATCGCGTCCGACTTCGTCGTGATGAGCACTTCATCCCAGGTGATTCCCTTGAACGTCGGGTTTCCCCACGTTGTCGATGGAACACCGTTACCTGCCCGCTCGCCCAGGATCAGGGCTCCCGTACGTGTCTCGCTAAAGAGCGAGTACACGACGGGCGGAGGCGGAGTCGAATTTCCATCACCGGCCTGCGTGCCCGTGCCGATCGTGTTGCCGGCGAAGGCATTGCCGAAGATGCGTGCGTCGAATGTAAACAGTTGCATCAGCGGATTGTTGAACTCCATTCGCTTCGCTGTCGACGTCTGACCGAGAGCAAGCGATTGATTGAAGATGAATGTGTTCCCGCCAGAGTCAGCGTTGCGAAGGGTGACGTTTGGATTCGAGATGTTCACGACCTTGAATTCGATCGGGGTATAGATCGTCTTATCCGCAGACAGTGCGCCGCGGGCATTCGTCAGCTTATTGTCGAATGACGTAATGCCTCCGGCGAAGCTGATATTCGACAATGCCGAGTCGATCTGCGACGTCAGATCCTGTTGCTGCTGTAGCGCACGCGATGAACCGGAGAAGGCTGAGAATCCGACCTGACCGGTCGAGTTCACGCCAATGGACCTAACAATGTACTCACTGTCGTAGAGATCGTTCAGCCCCGTCGGCGTAAAGATCTCAAAAACGCGGCCGCTATCGACGAAGCTGGTGACATCGCCATTCACATATCCGACATGTCGATAACCTGTCGTCGATGAATCGCCGTCGTTGTATGCCCGACGACCGTTCGGCTCACGCTGGCCCGCGAGAGCGATCTTGCGCTTCAGGACCTGATAGGCCATGGCTCCCGGAACTGCATTCCAGCTCACCTTGAGCGAACGCGGGCTGGCGGGAATGACCTGGACGTTCGAAGGCGTTTCCGGAGCGGGCTGGTTGCCGGCGAACGGTGTGACTTGCGTCGAGATCGTAACGCGGTCGGCGGAGAACTCGCGTGCGTTCACACCCAACTCCTTCGCGGCGAAGAGCTGCTCGATCAAAGCCCTGTGCATTCCGGGGGCGGTTTCGTTGGTCGAGTTCGAAGGATAGAGCATCATGTCCGCGACGATGAGTGCGTCGCGCGCTTTCACCATTGTGTCCGGCGATGTCGTGCCGAGGACGTACATCGAGCCGAGAAAGATCCGCTCGAAGATGTTCGTGCCTTTCGTGATCGGCTTGGTCGGCAGTCCGGTGTCGGCGATCGGTCGCTTGAACTGTGTCGCCTGCGGATACATGCGGTTCAGCATTTCACGCAGCTCCCACATCGTTGACATGTAGATCTCGCCGTCCCAGTGCTCTTCGAAGCTCGGTTGACCGCTGATGATCCGGGTCGCGAGATCCGAATACTTGAGCGTAGACTTCGCACTTCGGATGTAGCCGATCGAATCCGGATCACGGTTGATATTCCTGAACTCCTGACGAAGCCGGTGACCGTTGACCACGTACTCGCCGATCGTGAACGAATCGGTGATCGTGAACGCCCACGTGTCAGCCTGACCTTCGTTCAGGGCGCCTCCCTCGGAACCCTCGAGTCCCGCGATCGGCGAGATCACGGCGTGCGTTGCCTCGTGATAGGCGACCGAACCCTCGAGCGCGGTGTCGTTGAAAAGGAAACCGTGACCGTAGGCCGTCGGGTTTATGACGATCGGCGATTCCGACTGCGTCAACTCTTCGACGATAGGAGTCAGATTGAGTGCGAACGCGTTATCGAGACCCAGAACTTTCTGAACAAACTCTGGATCATCCGGCGGTGGATATTCGCCGCCCGTGATCGCCGTGACGACATCCGGAATATGAACGGTTGCCGGCAATGGCGTGGTCGAGTTCGGATAGTCTTCGGGAAACGCGCCATTCGAGCCGAACGTCCCCGGGTCGCCGGCGCGATGCAGGTAATCGATGTATTCGATCAGGTACGTCGTAAAGAAGAACGCATTGATCTCGTCCTGGTGCTCGGCAGGTTCGGCGAAGTGATCTATTTCATTCGTCTGTCCCTCGAGTGCGACCGGATCGTTCTTGGCGAAGTGCCATGTGCCGAGGGCGGCCTGAGCAAATGGCTGCTTCGTTGCGAGCGCGTTGTTAACCACCGTGTGTGTCCCCGTCAGCGTCCCGTTGACGCCGGTCACGACGTTGGTCGGATCGAATTTGCGAAGCTGTGCACGCACCTGGCCGCACGGCTTCCCACCGCAGACACTGATAATTCCCTGGTTCTTAAGTTGATCAGTGATGTCCGGATACTTCGGGAAAATATCGCCGGTAAACGGCAGCACCTGAGGTGCCTGCTGATAGCTCACAAAATCACGGCGGTTAACGATCTCGCCAGTGTGCGCGTCGACGGTGACTATGTAAGCTCCGAATGGGTTCGTTGAGAACTTTGCGACTTTCCAGACGAGCCGGTAGCCATCCGCCGTCGGATAGA
Organism: uncultured Acidobacteriota bacterium; assembly: GCA_946480545.1. The sequence continues at coordinate 895 of CAMLKY010000048.1, read as the reverse complement.
TGGCGAGTGACGGCTCGAGGTTCGCGATCGGTGCGGCCTGCTGCGTCAGGATCGCGAGTCCCGATTGAAGAAGATTCGCTACCGCGGCCGGCACGTCCAATGAGAAACGCCCGAGATCGGCATCGGCCGCTCCGCGTGCCTGTACGGCACTGAGCGTCGGCTGCGTGTTTATATTGATGTCCCGGAAGAATGGTCCCGTCGCCATAACGACTTGCTTGTTGGCGTTCATCACGATTCCGATGCCGCCGTCATGAACCGGCACGCCATTAAAGCGTTGGCGAAAGCGGAGCAGATGACCGCCGAGAGCCTGTTTGTTACTGAACAAGACAAAGTTATTCAGATCGGTGACGCCGAAGAGCGCCGCGTTCTGGGCGATAAACGCTCGAGCGGCCTCTTCCGGGGTGCCCGGATGTGGTGCGGAAGCAAAGTCGTACATCACGTCGGGTGAGCCTCCGAAATCGCTCCATCGAACCGTCATGTTCGGGGCGTTCGTCGCCGCACGCAGATTTGCAAGTGCCGTCAATTGCTCGCCGGTTGCAGTTCGCACTCCGGCGAGGGCTCGTGTCTCGTTAAGATCGAAATTCGGCGCGGGGCGCTGGTAGATCTTCGCGACGATGTCGCTGTTCGTGGGTGCGGCTTCGGTACTCGCGCCGGCGTTCCAAACTACGACGGTCATGCCTATAAAAGTGATCGCGAACAGGACCATCTTGATCGCTGCCACAGGACCTCTGAACTTTGCTTGTTTACCTTTCATTTCTCCTCCAGGAATTCCGTTTTGATATGTCTGATCTGTGTCTTCTCGGAGTGGCCGATCATTCGCCGATCATCCGGAAGACACGAGAGCTAAGAATTTTTGATCTGAGACCGGGAAGCTCGCGGGGAGCTCCCCGGCCCA
>CAMLKY010000047.1 GCA_946480545.1 uncultured Acidobacteriota bacterium | reverse complement strand
GCGCATCGCTTGGAAGGAAATTGTGTAGCGTTATAAAAAGCTTCGCACCACGCAACGACATCGCAGTGATAAATGCGACCGACTGCCACGGAGCTATCTCGACATGAAATATTGTGTTGCGGACATCGAACTTGAGCAGCTCGCGGAAGGTGGCCGTCTCGATTCTTACCCGATTCGTCTGGCGTGCGATCTTTCGACTTACACTCGGCGCCGGCTCGAAGTCGAGATGGTAATCGACGAACTTATACTCGATGCCAAGCTCTTCAAGGTACCGGACGATCTCACGCGACGAGGCCCGGGGTAGGATCACAAGAATATCCCATTCGTCCCGGGCCAGCTTCATGATCGCGAGAAACCAGACCTGCGCTCCACCCCAGCTCAGATAATTCCATGCGAATACGAGCCGAGGTTTCTTGTCCATCCTGAATAATCGATCGATCGTTACGAAGTGGGTTTACCCTAGTGCGCTTGTCGTACGGGGCGGTGACGGCCGTCCGCCGGCGGCTCCCAGAGTTGCATCGCGGTAGATCTCCGAGAGAGGTTGTTCATCGAGTGTCGCGGCATAACTGCCTTCGAGATTTCTCCGCAACAGCAGGCGAATGAAGAAAACAAGGACAGCGAGATATCCCTGTAAAGCGTTCGGCGCACTTCCGACAGTCGCATTGATTCGGCGGCGAAGACTGTGCGGCTGATGCGGATCGAGAAACGTCTTGCTAATGAACGTCGAGGGGGACATTGACTTGAATCGCTGCGGCACATCATTCGGCTTGCAATAGACCCGGGCCTGCGGATCGATCAAAAGCGTCCAGCCTTTTTTCCGCATCCGAGGCGTGTACTCCGCGTCACCGTACTGCGGAAGGCGCTTTTCATCCATCAGTCCGACTTCCCTGATAGATTCGGCCGGAAACAAAAGACAATTCCCCACGATCAGCTCGACCCGGAATGGAGTGGCCGGGAGAGTATCGAGCGATTGCTTTACCCAGTGCCTCATGCCTCCCCACCACGTGCTCCATTTGGGAGCGACCTGAAATATGCTCTTGCGATCATCCCAATTTACGAGTACTGCCCCTACGACCGACCGCGGGGTCGCTCGCGCGGTCTCGACCATCGAGCGGAGAAACTTGGGATCGAATTCCGAATCGTTGTTCATCCCCAACACGAAGTCCGGATCATGTGTCAACGCTGCGGCGATCCCCCGATTCATCCCGGCGGTGTACCAGAGATTTCCGTCTCCCGGAACGATCTCGACATTCGGAAACTCGGCACGCACAGCTTCGGCCGTGCCGTCAGTCGAACCGTCATCAACTATTACGACATGAAGGTCAATCCCGTGAAGGTCCGCAGCGTACAGGCTCCGCAAACAACCGAGCGTTAGGTCTTTTCGGTTGTGAACTGGAGTGACTGCAACGACCTTCGTGTTCGGCATCAATTAATAGTCGAGTTCGGGATACTTTACGAATTTGATGTCGGCTTCGACCATCAGTTCAACCAGCTCGCGGAATGTGGTCTTCGCCTTCCAGCCTAGTTCGGCCTCGGCTTTCGAGGCGTCGCCGATGAGGAGATCGACCTCCGTCGGACGAAAGTAATCGGGATCGACCTTGACCACCGTATCGCCCGCCGCCGTATGTGACGGCGGCTCACCGACCTTTTCCTCAAAAACTGAACGGTCGATGTTCGAGATCTTACCGACCTCGTCGGCGCCCTCGCCGGACCAATCCAGCGTGATGCCGATAAACCCGAAAGCGCGTTCGGCAAACTCCCGTACGGTGTGCGTCTCACCGGTCGCGAGGACAAAGTCATCCGCCGAGTCGTGCTGGACTATCCTCCACATCCCTTCGCAGTATTCGGGTGCGTACCCCCAGTCGCGCTTCGCGTCGAGATTTCCCAGTGCGAGCGTCTTCGACTGGCCGAATGCAATGCGGGCGACTTCCCTTGTGATCTTCTTGGTGACGAATGTCTTACCCCGGCGCGGCGATTCGTGATTGAACAGGATGCCGTTCGACGCGAATATGCCGTACGCCTCGCGGAAGTTCACGATCGTCCAGTATCCGAAGAGCTCTCGCGGATCGCATCCAGGAATCGAAGCGTCCCGAGACCGTCGACCTGCGCCGTGTAATCGGGGATCTCGAATGAGACCTTCACGTGACTCTGTGCGGCGAGATTGTATATCTCGTCCGGCTCGATCTTTTCCAACAGGCGATTAAGGCTGCTCGTGTCGATGAGATCGCCGTAGTGGAGAAACAGTTTCTTGTCGAGGATCTCCGGATCGCCGTAGAGGTGATTTATGCGACCGGTATTGAATGAGCTCGACCGGCGAATGATGCCGTGGACCTCGTAGCCTTTTTCAAGCAGGATCTCAGTAAGGTAACTTCCATCCTGTCCCGTAATCCCTGTGATCAACGCTTTCTTCATAAAAGCCAAAAAGTTCTAGACCGCGATCGTTTCGCGCCGCGCATGCACGTTCTCGAGATACCACGAATACACTTGTTCGAGCCCTTCCCGAAGACCGATCCGGTGGCTCCACCCCAGCTCGTGCATCCTGGTCACATCGAGCAGCTTCTGCATCGTGCCGTCGGGTTTCGATTCGTCGCGTGTGATCTCGCCCTTATAGCCGACGATGTCTTTTATCAGCTCGGCTGTCTCGACGATCTCGAGATCCAGACCCGTGCCGACATTCAGGTGTGATATTCCCCGGTCATAAATGCTCGACGCATCTATCGATTCAAGTGCGAAGGCGATCGCGGTGGCGAGGTCGTCGACATGCATGAACTCGCGCCGCGGCCGGCCGCTTCCCCAGATCTCGACACTCGGGGCCGACGTCTCTTTCGCCTCATGAAACTTTCGCATCAGCGCGGGAATGACATGCGACGTCTGAAGATCGAAATTATCGTTCGGTCCGTACAGGTTCGTCGGCATGAGCGAGAAGAAATTGCTCGCATGCTGGCGGAAATAATTTTCGCAGAGCTTTATGCCGGCGATCTTGGCGATCGCATAAGGCTCGTTCGTGAACTCGAGGTATCCGGACAGAAGCTCCTCTTCGCGCATCGGCTGGCGGGCTTCGCGCGGATAAATGCATGAGCTGCCGAGCAGGATAAGCTTTTCGACGCCGGTGTCGAACGCGGCGTGGATCGCGTTCGCCTCGATCATCAGGTTCTGGTAGATGAAATCAGCCCGGTAAGTGTTGTTGGCGAGAATACCGCCGACCTTCGCCGCAGCGATGATCACCGCTTCGGGTTTCTCGGAAGCGAAAAACTCGTTCGTTTGTTGCTGATTCGTTAGGTCAAGCTCGCGCGACGCAGGCGTGACAAGATGCGTATAACCGCGGCGCCCGAGTTCGCGGACGACCGAGCTGCCGACCATACCTCCGGCCCCGGCAACAAAGATCTTTGTGTCTGGTGAGATCATCGGCTAAATCGAGTCACGCGTCCCGGCGCACAAAAGCCGGGTTTCGAAACGCACATTCGTTCGAAACCGCGGCCTGTGAAACTATTGCTCGTCGCTCGGGCGATAATTGTTGCGGTGATAATAGCTCTGGTAATAGTAGTAGTTGTCCTGCGAACGGAGATTCACATTGTTCAGTACCACGCCAAAGATCTTTGCACCGACGTCCTGCAGCAGTTGCCGCGCACGCCTTACGACCTGACGCGAGCTCTTGCCTGCGTGGACCACGAGGATGACACCATCAACCATCGACGCGATCAGCACACCGTCCGTAAACGACGTGATCGGCGGCGAATCGACGACGACATGCGTAAAGTGGTTCTGAAGAAGTCTCAACAGATTCGCCATCTGCTCGGAACCGATAAGCTCGGCAGGGTTGGGCGGTATAGGACCGGAAGTCAAAAGGTGGAGCTTGGTGCCTTCGTCCTGTTTGATGACCTTCAGGATCTCGGTTTCGGAAAGCTCGGCTGACAGGATCGTGCTCAGGCCATCGCCGTTCTCGATATTGAAAACAGAGTGCAGACGCGGCCGCCGCATATCGGCATCGATGATCAGCACCTTTGCACCGGTCTGGGCAAGACTGATCGCCGTGTTGGTCGCCGTTGTCGTCTTGCCTTCCGACGGCAGGCTCGAAGTGATCAGCAGCGACTTCGGTGCGTGGCCCGCTGTCGAGAGCAGGATCGACGTACGAAGCTGACGATATGCCTCAGCCAGCGACGAGCGCGAATCGGCGTAGATCAGAAGCTCCGAATTGTTCGGGTCGTCGACCTCCTCTTCCTTGTTTGCGCCGACCAGAAGCAGACGTCGTTTCGGCATCGAGTCGATCGTGGGTATAGCCGCGAGGGCCGGAAGCTGGAGATACGTCTCGATCTCTTCGGTCGTGCGGATCGTGTCGTCGAGGTACTCGAGGAATAACGCCAATCCCATTCCGAACAGAGTCGAAAGGAACAACGCCGCCATGACCGTCGTCAGACGGCTCGGCGACACCGGATGCTCAGGCGGGATCGCGAACTGTGCAACGCTGATGTTATTGTCGGAACCCTGCGACGCGACGTCGTTCGAGCTCTGCTGCTTTCGAAGATTATCGAGGAAGCCCTTGTTCGTCTCGATCGTCTGCTCGAGCAGTTTCAATTTCACGCCATCCGAGTTCTGGACCTGTGCCTGGTTATACTGCTCATCGTAGGCAGAACGGATCTTGTTCTCCTGTGCGAGCGCCTGCTGGTACTTGATGCGGAGATTCTCGATCAGAACCTTCGAGGTCCGATCGCGCAGGCCCTGAACTTCTTCGTTATTTTTCTCGATGACCTTGGCGAGCGAATCCTCGAGGCTCTTGATCATCGTGTCTTTCTCAGCGATCTCCGGTGCAGATTCCTTATATTCCTGGAGCAGCCGGGCACGTTCCGAACGGATCTCGGCGATCTTCTTCTGAGTCTCGTTACGAAGCGTTGCGATCTGGATATCGCGATCGGCGATGATCCGCGCGTTCTCCATTTCGGCCCGGGCTCGAATGCTCTCGGGCGAGTCCTTGATAGAAAGATATTCCGCCTCGGCGGTCTTTCTTAGGTTCTCCGCTACCAGAAGGTCTTTGTTCAACCCTGCCAACCGGGCGAGGACAAGTGTCTGCTCGCCATCGGTCTTCAGAATGCCGGCGGTCTTTTTGAGATCGAGAAGCTGAAGCTCGCCCGAGCGGATCTCCGACTGGAGATCCGAGATGCGCTTCTGAAGGAAGTCGCTCGTCTTACGGCTTGTACCCGACCGTTTATTCTGGTTCGTGGTGACGAATGTCTCGCCGATGCTGTTAACGATAAATGCCGCGAGCTGGGCGTTAGTGTGACGATACGAGATCTCGATCAGGCGCGTGTCCTTCATCGTCGCACGCGACTCCCGGACCGGCTCCACGCTCATGTTCTTCCGGATGACGTCGACGTACGGTGCGAGACGCACTGCTTCGGCGATCTCGTCCGAGGAGATGAGTGACGAATTCGCCGATGCTGCAAAATCCTCGGTCGGCTGGTTCTTCTTCGGATCGCTCGCGAGGCCGATGGTCCGCAACACTGAACGGAGCATCCCCGTGTTTTCATTCACGGCAGCGAGGAATTCCTTGTTGGTGTCGAGGCTGTGCTTTTTTACCACCTGGCGAAGCAATGCCTCGGAATCCAGAAGTTGGAGCTGCGTGTTGAAGTACGACGGGTCGGGATTCGAGAAAGGCCGCTGGCGGTCCGGCGTCACGAGATCGGGATTGATCTGCTCGTTATCAACCTGGATCCGTGCCGTGGCCGAAAAGATATTCGGCTTCCGAGCCATGTAGATGGCAGTCAGCGTCGTCACAAGCACCGCGATACCGGCGACAAGCCAGAGTCTCTTACGAATCGCTTTCCAGTAATCGAGAAGCTGAAAGCCTTCGGATGCGTAACCCTCTCGATATGAGGGATAGCGGCCGGAAGGCGTAACGATCTGGGGCTCAAAATGCCGTTCCAGTTCAACCGGCTCATTGAGCGGCTTCTGGATGATCTCGCGGGTCTCTTTCATTTGTTAATTCTTTGTGACCTTAGGGAACACGGTAGAAGATGGACGGTATTCCGTTGGTCAGGGATCTTCCAATGCTGTTCAGAATATCTTTTGTCTTGTCGAGGCCGACGGCAACGACGTCGTTCGGCTCGAGGAACGGGTCCTGTGCTTTTCGCTTTGTGATCGCGTCGAGGTCATAGATGAACTCATCGCGCTCCATCGTCCCCGGCCGCTGTCGAAGCACCCTGATCTTGCCCTTGTCCGAGGCTGCCTTCAATCCCTCGGCCGAGGCGAGTGCCTGCGTCAGGGTCAGCGGCTCTTTTATCTCGATCTGCCCTTGCTTGTTCACGTTTCCGTAAACATACACGACGTCCGCGTCCATAACCGAGACAACGTCTCCGGGCCGCATGACGAGGTTCTGCTTGGCTTCCAGAATGTCTTTCAGCCGATAGTCGAGAAGCACGATCTCGTCGCTATCCGACCCCGGCTCTTCGTTCATCTTACAGTTCGAGGTGCTGCCCATCCGCGCGACCAGTACTCGGGTCCCGGCTTCTTTAGACGGGCCGCCTGCCTCGGAGATCAACTCCAGAAGCCTGACGCGCCGGCCGATCATATATTTTCCCGGCTTCTCGACCGCTCCGATAACGTTGAACGCACGCGAGCGCTGCTCGGTGGCGATGACGTTGACTTCGGGATTCTTTAGGTAATCTTTGCGGTAGGCCTCGGCAATGTCGTTCGCGAGCTCTCGTTCGGTCTTGCAGACGGCGGTGAGAGGGGTCGGCAGCCGGAAAAGGTTCACGGTGCCGTTCGGATTGACCGCTATTCGCTGGGTAAGTTCCGGATGCCGGAAAACCTGAACCTCGAGGCGATCTTCAAACCCGATGCGATATCGCTCGTCCCGGGACTGTCCCGAGGACGACGAGGAAGTACTGGCCTGTGCGACGGTAGCCGGTGCAGTGGTCTGGGCCAGCATTTCAGGGGTCGATACAACGATCAGTCCAAACAGGAAACACAGAAATATAAATGCTTTCATCTTGCTAAACTCCATAAAGCCCTGGGATAAGTGCGCGTTTGATTGTGTCGTCGTATGAAAAAGTTGTTTACAAATTCGCCCGTCAGCAAACTTAACTTTCTTGAAAGAAAGTAGTTTAGCAGAGGAACCGCGCTTTGAAAACCGCAATTTTAAAACGGCCCTGCTTTTCGTTAAACTTTGAACCACACGTCGGGCGACCTGCTTTCTATGGAAAATACGACGCCGATGCTTCGGCAATACCTGGAGATCAAGAAGCTCTATCCCGGAACACTTCTATTCTTTCGACTGGGCGATTTTTACGAGCTATTCAACGAAGACGCCGTCACCGGTGCCCGTGAGCTCCAGATAACTCTTACCGCCCGACAGAAGGACTCGAAGAATCCAATTCCCATGTGCGGGGTCCCGCATCACGCCGCTGCTAGTTACATCGCAAAATTGGTAAGGAAAGGCTATCGCGTGGCCATCTGCGAACAAGCTGAGGCAGCGTCGAAGGGCACCAAGCTTGTAAAGCGCGAGGTTGTGCGCGTGATAACGCCCGGTACGGCCGTCGATCCTCAGCTTCTGGACGCCGGCGAGTCGGTTTATCTCGCATCGGTATGCGGTGATGGAGAAGCATTCGGTGCTGCCTTTCTCGATGTTTCGACCGGTGGATTCTGGGCGACTCAGGTCTCAGGACCAAACGCCTGGGCCGAGATCTGTGAATGTATCGAGAGCTATCGCCCGCGCGAGGTCGTCTGTCCCGAATCGCTGCGAGCGCGTCTCGACTCGGCTTTGGGCTCCAATGGCGAATCAGGTTCGCTTCTCAGTGCCCTCGGAACGAGGGGGCCGTCCAACGATTCGATAACGATCACCTCGCTGGATGACACGACATTCAACGCCACCGACTGTACCGAGGTTCTGACCCGACAGTTCCGCGTTCGGGAGCTGACAGCGTTCGGCCTCGAGGGTCGCACAAGTGCGATACAGGCTGCCGGCGGTGCATTGCGATATGCCCAGGAGACGCAGAAGGCGGCGGCCGAACACATTGCGGATATAAGCTTCTTCGAGTCGCACGACACGATGGTCCTCGACGCGGTCACGCTGCGAAACCTCGAGATCGTCGAGACGCGTGACACCGGTAATTCGCGTGGGCTGTGCAATCTCCTCAACGAGACGATCACGAGCATGGGAGCCCGGCTTTTGAAGTCGTGGCTGGTCCGGCCGTCGATAAAGCGGAGCGAGATACAAACGCGGCTCGCCGCGGTGAGCGAGCTTACCGACGGAATGTTACGTGACAAGATCCGCTACTTGTTGAAAGAGATCGCGGATCTCGAGCGGCTCGTCGGTCGAGTCAACCTCGGAACGGCATCGGCGCGTGATCTTGTGGCACTGAGCCGATCGCTCTCGCAGGTGCCGGGAATCAACGATGCACTCTCGGATGTTTCGTCGCTCCTGCTCCAGGTGCTCAGCGAAAACATTTTCCCAATGCCCGAGCTTGTCGATCTCGTCGACCGCCGCGCGATCGCCGACGAGCCACCGCTCAACTTAAACGACGGCGGCACGATCCGAGATGGATACGACGCGGAGCTCGACGAGCTTCGACACATCTCCAGATCGGCAAAGCAAACGATCGCCGGTTTTGAAGAGCACGAGAGAACACGGACCGGTATCTCGAGTCTGAAGGTCCGCTTCAATAACGTCTTCGGCTATTACATCGAGATTTCGAAAGGCAACCTGGCACGGGTTCCGGTGGATTACGAGCGGCGTCAGACGCTCGCGAATGCAGAACGGTTCACGACGCCCGAGCTAAAAGAGTGGGAATCGAAAGTCCTCGGCGCTGAAGAAAAGATCATCGCTCTCGAAGCGAATCTCTTTAATGAAGTGCGCGGCGCGGTTCGGGCCGAAACACAGAAGCTTCAGTCGACTGCACGTGCACTCGCGACGCTGGACGTGGTTGCGACGTTTGCCGAGACAGCCATGCGGCGCAATTACGTCGCTCCGGTACTCCACGACGGAGACGAGATCGAGATAAAGGCCGGTCGACATCCGGTTGTCGAGGCTGCCCTGCGTGACGGGTTTGTTCCAAACGATATCTATTTAAATAACTCGACAGATCGTCTGCTGATCGTGACCGGTGCGAACATGGGCGGAAAGTCGACGATCCTGCGGCAGATCGCGCTTATCCAGATAATGGCCCAGGTCGGTTCGTTCGTGCCGGCGTCGTTTGCACGCCTGCCGATCATCGATCGGGTCTGGACGCGCGTCGGGGCCTCGGATGATCTCGCGTCCGGGCGCTCGACGTTCATGGTCGAGATGACGGAGACCGCGGCGATCCTCAAGAACGCGACGCCGCGCAGTTTGATCCTGCTGGACGAGATCGGCCGCGGCACATCGACGTTTGACGGGCTCTCGATCGCATGGGCGGTCGCCGAGTACCTGCACAACTCACCCGAGCATTCGGCGAAGACTCTGTTCGCGACC
>CAMLKY010000046.1 GCA_946480545.1 uncultured Acidobacteriota bacterium | reverse complement strand
ACGAGGCCGCCGCCGCGGAAATAGATCCCGCCGCCCCGGCCGCCCGAATCGCCGCCGCTGATCGTGAGCTTGCGCAGGCGCACGTTGGCGCCGATGTTGGCGCCGATGAAAAACACCGGCGCCTGCGCGCCCCCGGCGCCGCTGACCACGGTATTCGTCAGATCCTCGGCAGCCGTGCAAGTCGCGTAGCCGCCTTCGACGGTGAGTTCCTGGCCGGTCATGATCGAGATCGCCTCGGGTTCATAGGTGAGCGAGCGCGTGAGCCGGATCGTGTCGGCGCCGGCGCTGCTTTCTGTCGCGCTGACGGCCGCTGCGATCGAGCCGTGCGTGCACTGCCCCGGACCGACCGGCGTGCCCACAGTGAACACGGCGGCGCAGGCCGGCGCCGCGACGAAGACCGCGAGCGAGGCCGTCAGGAAACGACGCGGAAATTCGTTCGGACGAAGCGATGGCATGGGTGAAGCTCCTGTGCGGCGGGTATGGACCTATGCGGCACGAGCGGCCTGGACGCCGCGTGATGCCGGAACGGTCCGAGTAACGCCATCGATCGCCGGTCTCCGACATGCGCGGCAGCATGGCGCCGCCTTCCGCCCGCATGTGCGCCGCCGTCCGTTACACCGGGCGTTGCCTTCGGAAAAACGCCGGAGAAGCACCCGTCGCGATCGGCTGCGCGGTGCGTACCGTCGCGAAACCGCGCCGCATGCGGACGGTTTCCACGTGTATCCAAATCACGAAAGAAACAGATGCAACCTTCAGCGCGCCGCCGACCGGCAGATGTGCTCCGCACCGGCGGAAATTTCCAGGCGCGCCGTGCGCAGCGCCTCGGCGCCGAGAATCATCGCCGGCCGCTGCGTGCCCGAGGGACGCGAACACCGGCAGATCCGCGGCACGCACTTCGAGCGCGCGCGCGGACCACTCGCCGACCGAAAAATCCGGCAACTCGTAGAGCGAGGCCTTCACCTCGGCATTCGTCAGCCCGCGCGGCCTTCCTCGCGCTCGCGCAGGCGCGCGTCGCTCTCCGTCAGCCCCGAGCGCGTGCGCCGCGGCCTTGTTCGGAACGGTCTGCGACGCACCCGTATCGACGACCGCCGTCAGTTCGATCGCCGTGTCGCCCGTGGCGGCCGTTGCGGGAACGAACGCGAAATTCCGCAACGGTCTTTCGACGGAAAGGGGGCGGGTCGGATGGATTCATGCGTCATCCCGTCCGCCGCCTCACAAATCCGCGGCGCCACGCCCCGGAATTCCGAAAGCGCCAGCCACGCCCCCAGTCGACGCGTGCCCGGTATCGACGCCATGTCACCCCGATACACGCGTCGCACGCCCCGTCGCACGGCGGCATGCTGCGGTTGTGCGAGCGGGAGGGTGGAGGCTTTCGGCGCGGATGGCGTTGCCGCGGATACGGGGCTGAAATCGTGGAGCCGGCAACGCACGACGTGCGACTCGAGCGCGGGCTTTCGAACGCCGGTGCTGACGGAAAGCGGGCGTCACAGTGACGGCGGTTCCGCAGAATAGACCTCGGCCGGTATCCCGATCAGCGCAGGTCCCGAGAGCGCAGCGCCGTCCAGTGAACTACCCGCATTCAGGGCCTGGTTGACCGCAGCAACGAGCGAGCTGCGCAGCGCAACAGCAGTGAATAGGCCGCGAGGCCCCGACTGGTACATCTGGGCGCCGAGGCGAAGCGCGTCCTTGAAGATCGGCTCGGCGTCGAACGCGAATTCCACCCACTGCCCGTGCTTCGATCTCGCGCTGAACGTTTTCGGCAGCGTGACCTTGGCCATATGGCCTATCAGCAGGAGCCCGAACGCTTCCGGCAGCCAGTCAATCGCGCGCCGCGCCGACATCGGATCCGGAAACAGCGCGGCCACTTTTGTCTCGATCTCGTCGTCGGTGATGCCATCCGTGCCGATGATGGCGATGACCTGTTCAAGCTGTGCAGCGGAGATGGGATGCATGGAAGGCGGACAAGCCAGGCGGGTTGGGTTCGCGGAATCTACGCGAAACCGTGAGCCTGGACGACGCCTTCGTACGACTGTTGCCAGTGCGGGATGCGAACGGCGTGATGCTGTCGGCGTGCAGCGTATTCGCCAGCTTGCCACCTGCGGAAAGCCAAATTTCGCTCGTGATGAGTGGCTACCTACGTGCGCGTACAAGTCACTCTTCGGTGCGCCGATCACTCAACGTATCAAATGCCGAGTGACGACGCGGCCGACGAAGGTCTTGCTACTGATCCGGCAGAGCGAGCAGCGCTAAGCGTTTCGCTGGAGATAGCTTCCGAAACAACTGGACGAGCTGTTTCTCCTTCGCCGCGCGCACAATAGCGCCGCTCGAACGATCCGAACTCTCTCCGACCAGTTCGTCGACGGAAACGCCGAGCAAGCGGCATGCATCGACTGTCGAGGTAGCCGTCACAGCACGGGCAATGCGAACCCGGGAGCGGCGGCTGCCGGGGCGAATCGCCGTGCACTGGCTCGGATCGGCCCTACACCGCACCATCCGCAGGGCATTCGGCGCGTTGGCACACGACGCGCCGTCACGCGCACGCCACTCACGCGGCCCCCCCCCGCCCTGTTTTGCACACCACGCCGCCGGTGGCACCGCGCCACCAGCGGCGAAATCGTACGGACTCCGCTACGCGTCGTCCTCGTCAGCGTCCATTGCCGACAACAGACCACGCGCATCGCGCATCAGGATGCCGACGGCATCCATCAGCGGCACATGACTCAAAGAGCCGTGCGCCTCGATGCGCGTCGTCGTCAGCACCTCGCTCAACGCCGTGGCGGCGTCGAGGCGGTAGAGGGCTTCTTCGTGGATGGCGCGGCGCTGCGTCGGCGTATCCGCCGCGAAGACAAATAACACCGACGCTGCTTCCGAACCATTCGCGAGCAGCGGAAGAAAAGAGCCCATCGCATTCATTTCGTCCTCCCGTAGCCGCCTGCGTAGCCGGCGTCCACTACCGGCACCGATACTCGTGGAAAAACGTCCATTCCGTTGCGCATAACCGTCCTCCCGTCAATGCGTTGTCCAACCGTCACTGCAATTCGAGTGCATCATTTGCACTCGTAGCAAATACTATAGTCTCTGGCACTAAAGTACCAGTCCTGTGACGTTGGCGACCATCGTTTTCAGGTGTGTCGCCATGACTTCGTTCGATAAGGCGCTCGGCCAGGTGATTGCGGCTGAGCGGAAGCGCAGCGGACTTACGCAGGAAACGCTGGCGGATGCTTGTGGCATCCATACGACGTATGTCAGCCAGCTGGAGCGGGGGCTGAAGTCGCCTACTGTTCGCGTGCTTCGGCAAATCGCCAAAGCACTGAATGCAAGTACATCAGATCTGTTGGCGAAAGCAGAGCGCGGATGACGGAATAGTTATCGAAATGCTCCAGGCACTCAAGCTGTCAGACGAAACACTCGCAGCACGATCGACATCTATGCGGCTCTGGCAAGGACGAACCACGCCTAGTCGCGTTAGCCCCGATACTGCACCGCCCACAACCCTAAACTCGCAGTGGGAGGACGTCGATACCGACGGCAGTACTACGATTGCACTAGGATCCGCCTCGTGACGCAAGCCGCTGCGAGCATCCCTCACCTGAAGAAAAGTACCAACGCAATAAGTTGCAGAAGCAGGAAGCGCATCACTCACGGCATGTGCAACAGCAATCTATCGAGTAGGAGCACCCCATGGGAAGTACCGGCGGAAACACGTTTGGCAACTACGCCCCTGCTGGCCCCACAAAATGCGAACAAGTTATCGAGGTCCCCTTAGAAGATGTTGCGAGGCTCGACTACTTCCGATCAAGTAAAAGCGTGCCCAGCGAAGGGGTTGATGTCCGAGTGCGCAACGAAATGCACAACGGTCGACTGATCGTAGAAGATCTCGCTGGAACGCCAATCGGAAATCTTCCAACAATATACAACTACCTTATTCTCTGCATGAAGGAAGGCTACGGGTATCAAGGCACAGTGACGAACTCGGCAACCGTCCCATTCCCAAGCGTCGAGGTTAGTCTTGAACCTTCCTGACAAAAACAAGCGAATACTGATCGCTGGAGAGGTCTTCGTCGATCGCCATCTTGACAAGAATCTTGTTCGATTGGGCGGAATATTCCATTTCGCACGAACACTTTCCGCTTTCAAGGCAACATACGCTGCGGCATTCTTGTGCCCGAGCTACCTTGACGACCAATGCGAAAAGTACCTCAGGGAGCTGAGGGCTGAATTGGCCACAAAGATCGGCAACGTCATGCATTCGCCGAATATTATGGATATTGGTGAGTCCACCGAAGCCGGAGCACAGTTCTATAGCGAGCTGCTGCGCGACCAAAAGACTGTCGCAGTTGATATGGCTTCGCTTGCAGATATCTTCAGAAACTTCAACCCTACCGACCTATTGATAGTTTCAAGCGACAAGCTTCGGCCAATCCATGAATTCGCCAAGGAATCCGGCGTTCGGATCCATGCCGATCTCGACCATATTGGTGAATCAGACATAGATTCCTTCAAAGACGTGACGACGGCATTTTGTTCGACGTCGGGCGAACTTTTTAGACGGTGCGAGAGATCGCCTCAACGACTGCGAGACACACTAAAAAATAGCGGTGTAAATACGGCGATTCTCAAAGAAAATCGTGGAGGCTCTCGACTACTATTCGCGCCTGACACAGGAGAGATTCCAGCGCCCTCCTTCCCTGCAACTACAATACACTCCGTTGGGGTGGGGGACTGCTTCGACGCCACTTGGCTCCTTCAGGCAGAGCACACGCACTACGAATCTCGAATGCGATTCTCTTCATTCATCGCTTCGCGATATGCGTCGACGTTTCATCAGTCCGAATTCGAGTCCGACTCAGCCAGCTCGGCGTCAATCTTCGATCAGATCGCAGGTGCTACCGGATCAAGAATTGCTTGGGAAGATCGCCCAAGCATCAGCATCTATCTTGCTGCCCCTGATTTCCCAAGCGTCGATGTCACTTCGCTCGATCAACTCGAATCGGCACTTCGCTACCACAACTTTTCACCGCATCGTCCTGTGAAAGAAAATGGCCTAGCATCCGGTTCCATGTCACAACGCCAACGCCGCAAGATCTACCTCGCGGATGTGAAGCTAATGGAGGATTGCGCCCTCTTGATCGCGGTAGCGCTGAATGATGACCCGGGAACATTTGCAGAGCTGGGATGGTTTGCAGGCAGGCAAAAGCCAACCCTGGTATTCGACCCTCTTCAGCGCTTGAACAATCTCTTCGCATCCAACGTATGCGATGAGAAGCATTCGAGCATCGGCCGACTAATTGACTCGGTATTCCGGATTCTAGGCAGCAAACATGTCGACTGAGCGAGTGGTCGTAATGGCTTCTGGCGGAATGGACTCAACAGTTCTCGTGTACTGGGCGCTCGCCCAGAATCTCGATGTGCTGCCGATGTTCGTTAATTACGGGCAACATTGTGCAGAGACCGAACTAGAAACTGTTCGTTCAGTTCTTCCGCAGGGAATCGCGAACTCTCTCGCATTGATAAACATTTCTGACGTGTTCCGACGGTCAGAGTCACGAATGATACGCAGCACCGATCTTTGGAGTGAGCAAATCGACTCTGGGAACATCATGCTGCCATATCGGAATCTCGTTCTTTTAGCAACGGGCTCAGCGTTTGCCGCCTCCGTCAATGCGACATCGGTAATGTCCGCATTTATTAACAGCAATGCTGCGACTGAAATCGACGCGACACGAAGCTTTCTTTCAGACTCATCTACTCTCGTTTCCGCTGTAGGCGGCGTCAAGCTCTCGATGCCATTCCGCGATATGACAAAGTCACAAGTCGCTATTTTGGGCTTCAAGCTCGGCGCACCAATTGCTAGCACTTACTCTTGCCAGGTGAACGCGGTCGAACATTGCGGATCCTGCCCGAACTGTGTCGAACGGCTCACAGCGCTCGCGGCGCTACGAACATGATCGAGTCCGACATCAAGCGGTTAGCTGCTCTGATAGAATTTCTCAGCCATTCTTTCCAGCGCGATAAAGTCGGGGGCGCGAGATACACTAACGTCGCCGCGCTGCTAGCCGACGTTTCGCTGCAATCGGCGATGAGCTACCGAAATGTTGTGCAGCCCAGATGTCGCCGAATCCAGGAACTCCACCCGTCATGCCGAACGATCGCAGATCTGCGCCGAATTCTCTCGCTCTGCTCTGTCGCTGAATTACTTGCATGGAATGGTCAGCAAAAAATTTCGCTGTTCGAGAATCTTGTTTCGCTGTTCGAAGCAAATGAGCTCGACTCGATCGCTGAAATCGGGCACTGGGTCTCAACTGAGAGCGGTGCAGCTGAGTTGCTCGAACTGAAATTTTTCGGACTAAAGAGTCTCGACTACTTCCGGTTGCTTTGCGGCCAGGCGGTTATACCTATTGACCGCCATATTTCGCGATTCATCGTTTTGGCGGGCGTAACCAGACGCTACAACTATGCTGAAGCCAAACACCTAATCGAGACATCATGTGACATGGCTGGCGTCGACCGACGCATCGTTGATCGAGGCCTGTGGCATATCCTAAGTCACTGCCGTCGGTGATTTCTTGTCGAACAAAGTTAGCATCCTAACGACAATCGCTTTTGTTGACGGGACAGCAGAGCGAATACAGTCGCGAAACGCGCGATCTGACCTGACAATTCTCGTAAACATGATATCGCGCGCGACTGGCCTCTTTCTCTCGATCGCTTCCGGGGCCATAGCTTCGAACTCTGTTCCACCGCCACACTTCAGAGCCGCACGCAATACGCTTTCTGCGTTTTTCTCGAGAAACTCGATGTGAAGTCTTTCCTTGCCATCTTTCAGTCTGCGCGTAATTGCCGCTAGGACGTCTTCAGTCGGCGCGCAGCTTTGTAGGTTCAGTTGTTCTCTGATCCTGTCGTTATCAAAGATTGCAATTACGTCCATATTCGCCCGCGCAATTTTCGGCAAATCAATCTCTAGGGCTGCAATGAGGTTCGACGCTCCGTTTTTCGGACGCGCCTCAAATTCCCTTTTTGCGCGCGCCGCCGTTGTAATGGAGTCCCCATCGTTCAACTCGTCTCTTAGGCATCGGACAAGGAAGTCGTGCAGGCCGAAAGTTTTTGCTGGTGAGAAACTATCCTCATACATCATCACAACTCTTGGACGTGCCATCATTGTGAACTCCGAACGCGCCATCTTCGAAAATTGGCATTACGGACCTTTCTTGCCCCGCCGCTCGAAGGCGCCCATAACCTCCATAGTCATTTAGCCATTCAAGTAGTGCTTCCTTATCTGGCCTGACAACTTGTGTACGGCGCATTTCATCAAGACTACAAATAACAACTGATGAAGCCGGATCACTGACGGCATCGAGAAAACGATCAGAATGTGTCGCCGCGAGAACGGGACGTTTCTCGGACATCGATTCAAACAGTTGGACTACTCTGACGACCATCGCCGGATGAAGATGGACTTCTGGCTCATCAAATGCTATGAGCGACCGACGAGGTGACAATCGCGCAAGCGCTACGTAGGCCAAATATCCCAGCGTGCCATCTGATAGTGATCGAGCTGGCACTTCCTGCTGAAATGCATTGTAGTGGAAAAATATCTCGAGTCCTTCACGCTGATTGCTCTCTCGTATCGAGATGTCGGTAATATCCTCGCCTAGCCCGAGCTGAATATAGTCCATCGTCAGCGGCCACCCGGCGGCATCGGCCCTGAGCGCACGAAACACGTTCGCGAGGTTTGTACCAAGGCGAGCAACTGTCTCTATCTGCTGATTATGTCGTGAGACACGCATTGTAGGCGCTGACGTACCGGCTGCTCTTTCGACCCACGCAGGAATAGTCGCGAACGGGACATGCACCTCGATTGCGGCGAGCGCGGCGACCGTTCGATCTACCATCTTGTTCGGGCTCCGCAGCCCCATTCCATTCAGGACAAGCTGGCCGCCGGGGATTTTTGTGAGAGAAGTCGGGTTAGCACCCGAATCCGAGTAAACGATGGCTGATCGCCCGTGCCTCTCCATCACGACATCGGTGATGCCCTCATTTGTCCATGTGAGCAGCTCGGACGCGATAACTAGGCCAAGAAGATCCTTGAGTTCAACTGTATACCGAAGACAATCGGTCTTTCCCCGAATCTCGATGCCAAGCTTCACCGCCCTAGCATCTGTAGTCTTCAGTGCGTCGAGTCCGCCATGGATTCGCAAAAATTGGTCCACGAACCCAGGGCTTGAAAGCGCGCGAAAGATCTCGCACGCCTCGATTATTGTGCTTTTACCACTCCCATTCTCTCCCGTTAGAACAGTAAACGGAGAAAGTTCCAGGCGCATTCCGGCAACAGTCCGTAGACCGGCAATTTCTATAGCCGAAATCCTATCGCGCATCGCTTATCCTCCTTTGCTTCCAGAGGAATCCCCCGCAACAGACACAATGCGGTGACTTCTGCTGTAAGGAACATCTGATCCGCACCAACGCGCCTGAGTATAGTGATTTACCACACGGTGCAAATCGGGACATTCGCGTTTGATACGCCGCCGCTCGCTCCTGACACACCGGCGGCGGACTACGCCACCGGGGCGTTTCGGGGCAGATAGTCCGCCAGCTGCAGGATCGGCGTCTCGCCTTCGACCTTGCTTTGGTCGTGCCGCGAACCGGCGTACTTCATAGCTGTCCGGCCTAGCCACTTTCCCATCACTGACGAAGCGTTCGATGCTTGAGCTGCAATCGAACTGAGCGAGGCAGGCACTACGCAATTGCTGTATGCGCGGGTCGACGGCGCTCGACGACACGATCACACCGCCGAACCACCCTGGAATTTCGGATCTTCCGATGATAGCTCGTCCACAAAGTACGTTGCGGCATTTTCAGCCAGTACAAATGCTTTGCTGTTTGGTTCGCGCGGCGCCGTTTGCAGAGAACGGCGTCAGGTTCGGACTTGGCCCCGCTCGTGCAGCAGTCGATGCGCGAGCGCTGGTCCATCCCGCGAACGACTTTGCTACTGGCGAAGGATCGTTGCCCCTAAGTTGGCCCTATTGCCCCACAACATCGCGAACGCCGTACACCGTGCCATCCGTCGTGAACTCGATGACGGTATGACGCGCGTTACCCGTCTTGTAGATCCAACGCTCCCCGACTTTCACGCCATAGCCATTGACGAGGTCCGTTCGCCGTACTGGCTCGCCGCCGGCCTCGAGCACGCGGCTCATCGAATCGCCGGCACTGATGACCTTCGAGCCCAGCCGGGCCGTCGAGGTGGACGAGGCCGTGAAACCGGACGCCGACGCGATGAACGGCATCGCAATCGCCAGCGCGAGTATCAGCAGTGTCAGAATGGGTTTCATGGTCGCTCTCCGTCGGCAGTAGTGTTCGCTCGAAGAGCACTGCCGCAGGCACGGCCGACCTCTCACGTGGCAAGAGAACGGCGTCAGGTTTGCTGTGGCGACAACGGTCGCGAGGAGTGCACGCGCCATAAGAC
>CAMLKY010000045.1 GCA_946480545.1 uncultured Acidobacteriota bacterium | reverse complement strand
TATTCTCGCGCCCGCACTCGGGATCTCGGATCCTTCGACCGACGAGCGTATCGAGTTCATCGGCGGCATCCGCGGGACCGACGAGCTGGAACGCCGTGTGAACGAGGGCCGTGCACGAGTAGCTTTCTCGATGTTCCCAACCACGATGGAAGACCTGCTCGCCGTCTCGGACGCCGGCGAGATCATGCCGCCGAAATCGACCTGGTTCGAGCCGAAGCTAAAGGACGGACTTTTTATTCACCTGATCTAAGCGAATGGAAAAGAATCTCGCCGATCTCAGACGTGAATATTCGCGCGAGGAGCTTTCCGAAGCTTCCGTCGCCGCCGATCCGTTCGTTCAGTTTTCAAATTGGTTCGACGAATACCTGAGCTCAGCTCCGCAGGAACCGAGCGCGTTCGTGCTATCCACGGCCAGGCGAGACGGGCTTCCCTCGTCCCGCACCGTGCTGCTAAAAGGATTCGACGCGAACGGATTTGTCTTCTACACGAACTACGGCAGCAAGAAAGCCCGCGACATCAATGAGAATCCGCAGGTGGCAATGCTGTTCTTCTGGCCCGAGCTCGAGCGTCAGATCCACATCTCAGGATCGGTTGAAAAGACCACGCGTGAAGAATCCGAGGCATACTTCGGCACGCGCCCGATGGCAAGCAAGTTGGGAGCCTGGGCCTCGAATCAGAGTGAAAAGCTGACGGACAGGAAAGAGCTTGAAGATCGTCTGGAAGACCTGAAGAGTCGATTCGCCGATGGCGAGATCCCTTGCCCGCCGTTTTGGGGCGGCTTTCGGATCGTACCTGCGCGATTGGAATTTTGGCAGGGGCGTCCAAGCCGCCTGCATGACCGTATCGTTTACGAGCTCGATGGCACCGGCTGGATGATCAGCCGTCTAAACCCATAGACGAATATCCCGCTTCCCTCGCAACACGCCGTCCGAACCTTTTACCATTTTCAGGACCGGGTCGAAACCGCCGCGATGGATCTCACGATCACGGGCGGTTAGAAACCTGTCGCCCTCGAAGAGGATCGAATCGACCGACTCTTCACGCTTGTCGAGCGTAGTAAGCGTCATATGGATATGCTTCGCGATCGTCGAATCCGGATACGACGCGGGCAGGATCGATTCAAACTCGTATCTGCCGCATTCGTCGGTCAGCATCCAACCGCGATATCGTCCATGCCGGTGCTCGCCTGACCGCCCGTAGATCCCGTGGACGTCGGTGTGATAGAGGTAGATCAGCGTGTTAGGGGCCACCGTGACACCGTCAAGCTTATAGATAGTTCCGCTGATCAAGATCCGCTCGCTCTTGTCGGCATCTGTCGACAGCCGCGCCCGCCATGAGACGTCGGCCGGAGCGCTGCGGGCTCCCCAGTATTCGTCCCTCGGATCACTGTTCGCCTGGGCCTTTAGCTTTTCGAGAAGCTTGTCGTTCGAATGCTGGGCGGCGCTGTCGCTTCCACATCCGAAGATAAGCGGGATTGCCAATGCCAGCGACGCGTTCTTGAGAAACTCGCGGCGAGTGTTTCCTGAGCGTTCCATATGCTTTGTCCTCGAAGCCTACTTTAGAGATAATCTTAAAGGCCGTTCACTTGTTCACTACATTATTAACACCGGTGCCATAGAGTTTATGACACCTTTTGCGTTTCATATGGTTGAATCTGAGCGCTTGATATTTCGAAGGTTTACGCTGGAGGATCTGCCCTTGCTGATCGAACAGCGATCGGATCCTGAAGTGAACAAATTTCTCGGGGGCTCGACGCTCCAGAACGCGACATCGCTCGCGAAACGCATCAGGTTCTACATGTCATGCTACGATTCGCATGGATTCGGAACCTGCGCCATGATCTGGAAGCCGACGGGCGAGATGATAGGCTCGGCCGGTCTGCAGCCGCTCGAGGATACCGGCGAGATCGAGGTCGGCTACAGCATGATCCGTGAGTATTGGGGCAAAGGCATCGGCACCGAAGCGGCGCGGGCATGGCTCGATCACGGTTTTCGCAACCACGGGCTGAAACGGATCGTCGCAGTCGCACACACCGAAAACTGGGCATCGCGGAGGATAATGGAAAAGCTCGGGATGCACTACGAAAAGACGGAAGTTCACTACGACGCCGAATGTGCGTTCTACGCGATCTCGGCCGATGAGTTCCTGGGAGCAGTATCATGAAATTCAAAGCCCTCTTGTTCACATCTTTTCTGCTGGTCTTGATGACCACGGCCTACGGCCATCCTGAAAGCCGCTGGACGACCTTAGACGGCAATAAGATCCACTACTACGAGATGACTCATAAACGCGTCGAGCCGCAAGCGATCGTGCTTATCCACGGCTGGACCTGCAACGCCGATTTCTGGAAGGAGAATAAGTTTCCGCAGTATCGAGTGTTGGCGATCGATCTGCCCGGACACGGCAAAAGCGACAAGCCGAGGCTAACGTATTCGATGGAGCACTTCGCACGTGCCGTCAACGCAATGATGAAGAGTGCCGGCGTTAAGAAAGCGGTGTTGGTCGGCCATAGTATGGGTACCCCCGTCGCCCGGCAGTTCTATCGGCTCTATCCCGAGCAGACGGCCGGGATCGTTTCCGTCGACGGGGCGTTGCGTTCGTTCTTTTCAAAAGAGGCGACGGAACAGTTCTTTGCTCCGCTGAAGACAAATTACAAAGAGAACGCAGCGAAATTCATTGATGGGATGCTTACCCCGGTCAAGGACGAAGCATTAAAGAAGATGATCCGCGATAACATGCTCGCGACGCCCGATTATGTCGGGATCAGCGCGATGGAAGGCATGGCGGACGAGAAGATCTGGATCGATGACAAGATCAACGTCCCGGTTCTGGCAATCATGGCTTCCGGACCGTTCTGGCCGGCGAACCTGAAAGAGCAATACACGAAGATCGCACCGCAGCTCGATTTTCAAATGTGGACGGATGTCAGCCATTTCCTTCACATGGAGCAGCCGAAAGAATTCAATGAGCAGGTCACCGGCTTCATCGTCAAGAACAAGCTTCTTTAGCCGTCAATGAAGCCCAATGTCCCCAAGCTGGTCTTCGCGGGTCTGATGTCGATCTATTTCCTGTGGATCGCTTATGACCCGATGCAGGGGAGCTTTCTGGATCTCATTGATCTGCCGATCCACGAAACGGGTCACCTGCTGTTTCGTCCTCTCGGCGAGTTCATGACGATTGCCGGGGGATCGCTGTTTCAGGTGGTCTTCCCATGCGTGTTCGTCGGATATTTCCTTTGGCGCAGCCAGTATTATTCAGCCGCGATCGTTTTGTTCTGGGTCGGGCAAAGTATCCTGAACGTCTGGGTCTATGCGGCGGATGCCGTTGTTATGCAGCTTGTCTTAACTAGCGGGTTCACCGGTACCGAGGGCAGTTTTCACGACTGGAATTACATGCTGACGGAAACCGGCCTTATCGGGTCGACAAAGATGATCGCCGGGATCATTCGGGCAACCGGCACCCTTGTCATCGTTGCGGCCGCGGTGTGGTCCGTATACTGTTCGTTCTTCGAGACGGCGACCGACGTCGACGGCGAAGTTTTATGAGATTCACGCTCATTACAGGAGCATCGAGCGGCATTGGCGAAGCGTTCGCACGGCGATTGGCAATGGAGAAGCACAACCTGGTGCTTGTTGCCCGATCGCACGACAAATTGCATAAGCTCGCCGACGAGATAAGCCCGCAACATGGTGTTGAGTGTCATGTAATAGCCGCGGACCTCAGGACGCGTGAGGCGGTCACAGCAGTTTACAAAGACACTAGCTCGCGCGGTCTCGAGATCGATTGGCTGATCAACAACGCCGGTTTTGGATCCGCCGGCGACTTTGCAAAACTAGAGCTCGAGCGCGAGCTGGATATGATCGAGCTTAATGTCTCGGCTCTCGTTTCGCTCACGCACCGTTATCTCCAGGACATGCGTTCGAGAAAGCGCGGAACGATCATTAACGTTTCATCGGCCGCGGGATTTCAGCCGATACCCTTCATGGCGACCTACGCTGCGACCAAGGCTTTTGTGTCGTCATTCTCCGAGGCCGTGGCGGAAGAGAACCGGCCATTCGGGATCCACGTTCTCGCGCTATGTCCCGGCTCGACAAAGACGAACTTCTTTGAAGCATCGCACATCGAGCGGCCGATACAGGTCAAGGGGCAGCAAACGGTGGATGAGGTCGTCGACACCGCACTCAAGGCGGTACGGGCGAACAAAACAAAGGTCGTATCGGGCTGGACAAATTTTATCGGTGCATTGGCCGGAACACTCGTTCCGAATACGATCTCGTCGAGAGTGATGGCAAAGGCACTCAGGGCGAGATATCAGAAAGGCGAATAGAAAATGAAGTTCACCGTACTTGGCAGCGGCTCGACCGGCAACGCCATACTCATATCTACGGAAACGACGAACGTGCTGATCGACGCGGGACTGAGCGCTCGCGAGATAATGCGGCGGCTGGATATCGTCGGCGTGGACTGCTGTGATCTCGACGCAATCGTGATCACGCATGAGCACAGCGATCATGTCGGAGGGCTTCGTGTGCTGCTGCGGTCGGTGAAATGTCCGGTCTATATCTCGGGCACGACCGAGGACGCTTATTACTGGACGCGAGCCGGCGGTCACAACGGCGACAGTGAGGCTTCGAAACGTCGCGAGGCACTGAAGCTGAGAACGGTTACGATCGATTCGGCATGTGAATTTCGGATCGGCAACATCGATTTCGAGCCGTTCAGCGTTCCCCACGACGCGGCTGATAATTTTGGATTCGTCGCGAAGAACAACGGCGTGCGTGTCGCGACCCTGATGGACTTTGGATGCTTCACGCCGCTTATCCGGGACAAGCTGGTCGGCTGCGATGCTGTTGTGATCGAATCAAATCACAGCCGCGATATGCTTCGGACATGCCCGGTCTATACGTGGGATCTAAAGCAACGGATCGCGTCACGTCATGGGCACCTTTCGAACGAAGATCTTGCAGATTGGTTAACGAAAGATTTCGATGGTTCTGCGAGCCATATCGTGCTCGCACATCTTTCCCAGCGTGCCAATGAGCCACATCTTGCGAAGCTGACCGCGGAGACGGCACTTCGTATGCGGGCACCACTTTTTCCGGCGACAACGACCATCTCGTTATCCAGCCACCGCGAACCGACCGCCTGGTTCGCGTTCTAACAACACAAAAAAAAGGATAGATGGAAAACCATCTATCCATTAAGCGGGAGAATGTCTCAAGACTTCTCTCACCTAGAGCGTGTGAGCGGGCGTATCTATTGAACCGAAGCCGGACCCGTGATCGCACCGTTGGCACCGTTGCCATCGACGCTGTTCTGACCGAACGAGAAGATGTTGGCACCGGAGAGGCCCGTGGTGTTCAGGGTGATAACGTTGCCGCCGATACGAACCGCTGCGCCGTTAGCCGCAAAAACGCCAGTTCCGTTGTTCGAGATCTGGTTATTCTGTGCCGTCAGCTGCGAGGTTCCGCCATCCGCACGAAGGCCTTCGCTGGTGTGATTCGTGACGATCGAATCGGTGATTGAAGCCTTCGCAGCAACGCCGAGGTTCACGCCTCGAGCGTTCAGCGAGAAGAGCGATCCCTTGACGTCGATCGTTACGCTACCGGTGCCGGTGATGAACGTGTTGATGCCGTTACCAGTGTTATTGCGGAAGCTTGAGTTCCAGATAGCAACCTTCATCACACCGCTGCTGTTTTCAACCGAAACACCGTGCTGTGTAAAGCCGGCGCATACGACCTCGTCAAGCACCAAACTCGCGGCAGCAATCGCTCTCACGCAGTTTATTCCGTTGCCGGCGCCGTTAATAGAAATACCACGCAGTCTTACGTGAGCTGTCGAGCTGTTGACGATAACGCCGTTTACGAGCGAAGCAAGGATCGAACCCTGTGTATCTTCGCAATCGATCGTGATCGACTTGGTGATGGTCACCGCGCCATAGCCGGCCGGATCCAGACAGTTGATCTCACCGTTTGTGGCGGTCTTCGAAATTGCACCAGCGAATGTCTTACAGGGTGCAGTTCGGCTGCAGGGGTTGACGTCGTCGCCGACGCCCGACACCCATGTGCGGGTCGCTTGCGCTTCAGCAAATGTCGCGAACGCGAAAACGAAAACAAAGAACGTGAAAATCTTTAATGTAATCTTCATAGTGGGTCTCTCCTAACTTTCCTAAATTTCTATTTTGGTAACTTCATACTTGGGAGGAGTTGGTTCGCATATTCGAAGAAATTGCTGCGGCGGATCGCCGATCCAGGATAGAGCAACTAAACCACAGAATTAACGCCGCATCTCAAACCCTTGTAGTGTTACTGCGTGAATCTGACGTCTGAGCAGGAGGTATTTTGCGTACCTGGGTGAAAATATTTCCTGAGTGTCGTCGAGAGCAGATACTTTTACACCGAATCGGCCCTAAATAGCAAGGAAATATTCAGTTAAATGATGCCCTTGAAGCTTCGACGATGAAGGGAACATGGCCCCAATGTCTTTATGGCTGCGAGGTGGGCCTTGGTCCCGTAACCCACGTTTTCGGCAAATCCATATCCCGGATAATCGCCGTCGTAGCTACGCATCAGCTCATCACGGTAGGTCTTTGCGAGTATCGAGGCGGCGGCGATGGAGGCCGACACGCAGTCGCCTTTAATGATCGACCGCTGTGGCAGACTGACGCCTTTCAGATAGAGGGCGTCAATTAGCAGGTAATCGGCGGATGGCGAGAGTGTCGCAATGGCCGTTCGCATGGCTTGTTTGGTCGCTTCGAGAATGTTGATACGGTCGATATCGGGGGCTTCGACCGACCCAATGGCGTAGGCGATGCAGGTTGCCTTAAGCTGCGAGGCGATCTCTTCGCGCTGGCTCGATGTCAGTTGCTTTGAGTCGTTCAGACCCTCGGGAAGTGGTTTTGTTCGGTCGAGGACGCAGGCTGCGGCGACGACGGGTCCGGCGAGACAGCCACGCCCGACCTCATCCACGCCGGCGACAGAGAGGAATCCGTCTGCCCATGCGAGCTCTTCAAACACGAGTCCGCAGCCGTCGATCTTGATGTCGGGAAACAACGAGACGCGGCCGGACGATTCGACATCATTAATTGAATCGTCCAACGCCGCGTCTCGCATTTTCTTTGACCAACTATTTTGCTGCCTGGGCAGTCTTGTTGCGTGTGTCCTTTTCCTTGATGCGTGCAGCCTTTCCACGCAGGTCGCGCAGGTAATACAGCTTCGCTCTCCGAACCTTACCTCGACGCACGACGTCGATATGATCGATCACCGTCGCGTGAAGCGGAAAGATCCGCTCGACGCCGACGCCAAAGCTTACCTTTCGTACGGTAATGCTCTCGCGGGCTCCACCATGTTTGCGAGCAATGACCACGCCTTCAAAAACCTGAAGCCGTTCTTTGTTGCCTTCCTTGATCCGGACATGCACCTTGACGGTGTCGCCCGACTGGAATGCCGGTATGTTATCTCTTAATTGCGTATTCTCTACGTTATCTAAACGATTCATATTATTGTCGGCCAGAGGTCAGCGCCTGTTTGCCGGCGCTCACATATCACCATTTTCTCCTTTCAATAGATCCTTTCTTGTTAGCTTCGTTTTCTCGAGCGCCTTCTCGCGGCGCCATTTCTCGATCTCGGCATGATTGCCGTTCAAAAGTACGTCAGGCACTTTCATACCCCGGAACTCGGCCGGGCGTGTATAGTGCGGATAATCCAATAGCCCGTCCGAGAAAGAATCGTTCTCTGCGGACGTTTCGCTGCCGAGTGCGTTGGGGAGCAATCGCACAACGCTGTCCACGAGGACAACCGCCGCGGGCTCGCCGCCTGAGAGCACGTAATCTCCGATCGAGATCTCATCCGTCACGAGCGTATCATTCACCCGTTCATCCACACCCTCGTATCGTCCGCAGATCAGGATCAGCCGCTTCGAATCATCAGCTAAGGACCGGGCTATCGGCTGTCTGAGCGGCGTCCCCTGCGGCGAGAGCAGCACCACCCGAACACCTTCGGGATATTCCGCCCGATCGCTCGTGCCAAGCAGGCTCTCGATCGCAGCAAATATCGGTTCGGGCTTCAGCACCATCCCATCTCCGCCGCCGAACGGCCGGTCATCGACCATCTTGTGCTTGTCGACCGCGAACTCGCGAATATCGTGAACGTTTATCTCAACGATGCCGGCGAGCTTCGCTCGACGAATTATTCCAAAATCAAAGACCTGAGAAAAAAACTCCGGAAAAATTGTCAGGACATCTATTCTCATCGTGGATTTTAGATCTCGGATTTTGGATTTCGAATCCGAAACCTAAAATCGGGGATCTAAAACTCGAGCAAACCATCCGGCGGGTCGACCCGTATCTTTTTGCCCGCTATATCTACTTCGGTGCAGATCGACTCGGCGAACGGTATCAGATATTCTCGCCCTTCGTCTTCGACCACGAGGATCTCGGTTCCACCCGTCCGCATCAGCTCTCGGACCGTTCCTATCGGGACGCCCCCGATAGTTTCGACTCGGCAGCCTTCTAGCTGCCAGTCAAAGAACTCGCCTTCTTCAAGCTCGACGGCCGCAGCCTCGGTCACACACAATTCCCAGCCCCGCAGCTCTTCGGCCTTCTCAACCGAATCGAAGTCTTCGAACTTGAACACCATCCGGTCTTTCTGGAACCAGAATTCTTCAATTTTCAATTCGGAACGTTCGCCCTCGGGCGACAGAGCGACCACACGTTCCAGAGCTTCGAACCTTTCAGGAAAATCCGTCAGTACATCCGCAACCACTTCGCCGCGCAGTCCGCGCGGCTTGACGATCTTTGCGACCGCGACCAGATCTTCCATCAGGACCGACTTTCTCAATCCTCGATCAGATCGAGATGATAGCGCTTACCGTGTTTGAGGCCGCCGAAATAAAGGACGCTGCGGATCGCCTTGATCGTGCGTCCCTCGCGACCGATCAGTCGGCCAAAATCGTCCGGTGCAACGCGAACGCCGAATTTCACGACCTTCCCACCATCCGAGTGCTCGGTGACCTCGACCGCTTCCGGATCGCCCACCAAAGCCTTTACGATTTTCTCGACCGCTGCTTTCATGGAATTTCGAATCTCGCGAGTGTTGCCCGTCTACAGCCGAAAACCCGATAGACTGGTTAGACTTCGGACTCCTAGACTTCCTCCGGTGCCGGGTTGTTCTTGATCAGGCTCGCCACCGTTTCAGTTGGCTTCGCTCCGACCCCGATCCAGTACTGGATCCGATCATGTTTCAGATCGACCGCCGCCGGGTTCACCATCGGATCGTAAGTGCCGAGATTCTCGATGTACTTGCCATCGCGCTTCGACCGCTTCTCTTTAACAACCAGGCGGTAGAAAGGTTTTCCCTTCGCGCCTATTCTCATCAGACTAATTGCTAACATAATTCTCAGTTAATGGTGAGTGATGAACGGTGAATGATGAATTGAAACGCACGGTCCGCATTCACCATTCAACATTCACCATTAATCATCTCCT
>CAMLKY010000044.1 GCA_946480545.1 uncultured Acidobacteriota bacterium | reverse complement strand
CCGTCATCGGTGATGTCGATGGAGATATGCGGGTCGTAGAGGAAGAGATCGACGTTCTCGATCAGGTCGAGTTCGAGAAAGTTCTCTGGTATCGCGTGCGTGCACGTGACGAAGCTGAAACAGAAGGGTGGATCGAAGCACAGCATGTTATTACGAACGATGTGCTCGAGAAGTCCATGAAGCTTGCCGAGGAGTTCAAGGATCAGCAGCCGCAGGCGGCAGGAACGCTCCGCGCAGCTTCGAATCTTCGGCTCACCCCGGATATGAGCTCCGAGAGCATTCTGTTCAAGCTCGCGAGCGGCTCGTCGTTCGAGATCATGGATTGGAGATTCGTTCCCAAACAGGAAGAGGTATCGGATGTCGACGACGCGGCGAAAGGCGAACAGAAGCAGAGCCGCCGCAGCCGAAACGAAGAGATCGAAGCTGCAAAAGAAGCAGGCGAGCCCGAAAAGCTCGATGAGAAGTACGACATTTGGTACCGGGTAAAGCTGGATCGTTCGGTTTCCCCGGCGCCCGCTGGATGGCTTTTCGGTCGCCAGGTCGAGCTACAGGTTCCTTCGGATCTGGTCTTTTACCAGCACAACAATCGAAAGTTCGTGACGTGGCAGCGTCTGGATACCGACTCGGCCCGGACGGTCTCCACCGACAAGATGTCGACACCTGGAAACTGGGTCGTGCTCAGCCGTTCGAATCAGGTGAAGGCTATCGACGGGGTCGAGCCGGAATTCGACGGCATTCTCGTACTGGCATTCGATAAGTACGAGCAGACCTATTACACCGTCTACCGCACGAGCGGAGATGTCTGGGGCAGGTTACCGCTTCGGGTCGAGGGGCAGGGCGATAACAAAACGGTCATCGTCCAGCTTCGAAATCCGGAAGGGCGAATGGATGAAAAGCGATTCGTAGTCTTCCGTGATAAGAGTCGCGTAAAGGTAACGCCGCCCGAAGACATCGCCCAGTATCAGCAAGCCAGAAAATAGTGATGGTCCACGATGTGCCGGATGATGACGAGCCATTCGAGATCGAGATAACCGACTCGCTGGACCTTCACGCGTTCTCACCAAAAGACGTAAAGGCTGTAACGATCGCCTATCTTGAAGAGGCCCGAAAAAAAGGTTTCTCGATCGTGCGTATCATTCACGGAAGAGGGATCGGCGTGCAGCGTGAGATCGTAAGGAACGTGCTTCGCGAGACGGGGTTTGTAAAGGGATTCAAGTCAGGAGATGAATTCGGAGCGGATTCTGGATCCACTGTGGTGACCCTTAGCGACTAACGCTCATCGATCACGTCGGCCCAGGCTTCTTCATCATCGACTTCGGGGAAAGCCACCGCAAGCATCTGGTCCTTCATGACGATCTCAGTCTCAGCCTCCGCAAGCCGCGTCGCCAAACGCCTGCATTCCAGCTCAAGCCGATGGACGTGTTTCTTTCGTTCCTTATCGATCCGGTCCAGGTAGAACATATAGAGCAACTGGAACCCCGCAACACCTGCAAGTGATAAACAGATACCGATAAGAACGTAAAGCAACATCGGACAACTTTGGATTTTGGATTTTGGATTTTGGATTGGAAGCAAGAGTCGACCGCGGCTCATCCGTACCTAAAATCCAAAATCGAAAATCCAAAATCTGTAACCAGTATACTCTTGACCTCCGATCATGGAAAAGTAAAAATCGAGTCACCGGATAAGACGAAGGGAAATAGTGCTTTCCTAAATGTTCGCGAAAACAAGAACACGGATTTTATTGGTACTATAGATAGGCACGTACCGAACGGGACACGGGAGATTCAATGATCGCTACACAGTCGATGCAAGCACAGTCGTTACAATTGGTCTACACGTTGCTCTGTGACGATGTCCGCATCGAGATGGGGAACAAGATCTCGCTGATGGGGATCTTCCAGAACATCATGGTCGAGCGGTTGCCCGTGTCGCTCATCAAATTCGCGGTCATAAACCATTGGCGCGGGGAAGGGAACCATTCGACCGAAGTCCGGATCCTCTCACCCGACAAATCGAACCTGGTCGTGACCTCGCAGCCGACATCCATCGAGCTTGCTCCCGGCGGTTTTACCGATAACGTTAGTTTCTTCGTCAATGTCGTATTCCCGAGCGCAGGCACGTATTGGGTCCAGACCCTGGCAGACACTGTGGTGCTCGAAGAATTTCCCTTGATCGTTACCGATGCCGCGAATCCGAACCCGCCGACTCCTGCAGAGGAGATCTCGGAAACTATCAACTAGACCTAAAAAGTAAAAAGGAGAAAGTAAAAAGTATCGCGTTCTCACCGCGCGCCTTTTACCTTCTCCTTTTTACTTTTTACTTTGCTGCTTAGTTGTCGCTTCTCGAGATGTCGAGTGTGATAGCCGTACGATAAATACCTGCGTTCACGATCTCGGAGATCTCCTTTGAGCCCGAGACGCCTTTGTATTTCGCCGTTACACGAACCTTGTTCGTTCCCGCCGGCGGCCGAAACGTAAACTCGCCACTCACATTCGTGAATGTGCTTCCGAGATTCTTCGTAGAGCCGTCGTCGTTTACGCGTGCGATCTCGACTTTCGCTCCGGTGATGCTCGTGCCCTCTTTGAAGAACACGCTTCCCCTGACGATCACCTGCGTACCCTGATCGACAGAAAGTATCAGCCGGTCACCCAGATCCTGCACATTGCCATTTCTGATCTGTACACCAAACTTCACACCAGTCGCATAGCCGTCGGCGTCGAAGACAATGTTGTATGTTCCGGGCTCGAGGCCTTCCATCGTGAACACGCCCTTCGAATCGGCGCGGACCGTTCTTACGTCCTTTCCATCGAGACGGGCGGTCACCGTTGCTCCGCCAATGCCGTTGCCTTTATTATTTCGGACCTTTCCTTTGACCCCACCCTGGGCAAGGACTGATGGTAAGAAGCAAAATGTCGCAAGCACGAGTGCCAGGAGGATATTTCGTTTGTTCATGACAATTCGGCCTCGTTCTTAAACTCGTTGGCCACATCATTGATGATGTCATCGAGGGTGCGGGTTGGCTGATAGCCGATCAATTGCTTTGCCTTATCGAGGCTGGGGACGCGTCGACGCATGTCCTCGAAGCCCTCTCCGTAGGCCTCTTCGTACGGGATGAACTGTATCTCGCTGCTGCTGCCGGTCGTCGAGATCGCACGATCGGCGAGCTGCTTGATCGATACCTCTTCGTTGTTGCCGAGATTAATTACCTGTCCGAAGCACGCAGGCGTCTCGAGTAGTTTTGTCAGTCCTTCGACGATGTCATGGACGTGTCCGAAACAGCGCGACTGCGTTCCGTCGCCATGGACCTGGATCGGTTCATTGCGGATCGCCGAATGCACGAATCTCGGGACGACCATCCCGTACTGTCCTGTCTGACGTGGACCCACCGTGTTGAAAAGCCGGACTACAACCACGGGCAGCCGGGTCTCTTTCCAATGTGCGAGGGCGAGAAACTCATCCAACGTCTTCGCGCAGGCGTATGCCCAGCGATGCTTGTCCGTCGCACCTGTCAACAGATCATCGTCTTCTTTGAACGGCACCGAAGCGCCCTTTCCATAGACCTCTGAGGTGCTTGGTATCAAAACCCGTTTTCGATATCGTGAGCAAAATCCAAGCACGACATCGGTGCCGCGAAAGATCGTCTCGATCGTGCGGACAGGCCGCTCCATGATCAGCTTTACGCCGACGGCACTCGCCATGTGGTACACGCGGTCCGTTTCGCGAATAAGCTCTTCCATCAACTTCTCATTAAGTACCGTGTCGATGATCAGGCGAAACCGTTCGGTGTCCTCGAGATGTGCGACGTTCGAGTATCGTCCCGTCGAAAGGTCGTCGATCACGGTGATCTCATGGCCGTCGGCAATTAGTTTGTCGGCGAGGTGGCTTCCAACAAAGCCGGCCCCGCCGGTGATAAGGATTTTCATATAAACCAAGAAATACTAGCTAGCTAGGTCGTCTAATATCGGTCTCTTCCGCGTCGTTCATCCGATCTTCCGTGCTCCTCTTCTGTGTGTTCCGTGTCTTCCGCGCTTCATTCTCACATGCCGACGATCGACACCCCGGGCTAACCAGATGCTGTTGACCACCGAAAACACAGAATGCATGGAACCTATTGATCGGGCGAAACGGCCGAACCCATCGGTTCAAGTGTCTCCTGAAAGTACTTCACCGTGCGTTTCAACCCATCAGCCAACGGAACCCTCGGCTCCCATCCGAGTAGGGTCCGGGCACGACCGATATTCGGCTGCCGTTGTTTCGGATCATCTTGCGGAAGCGGCATGTACTTGATCGTGATGCTTCGGCCGACACACTTTCCAACTTCTTCCGCTAGCTCGTTCATCGTGAACTCGCCCGGATTACCGATGTTCACAGGTAAATGAATGTCATCACCATCAGCGTTCATAAGCCGCACGATCCCGTCGACCAGATCGCTCACATAACAAAACGAACGCGTTTGTTTCCCATCGCCGTAGACGGTCAGCTCCCGGCCCCTCAGCGCCTGCACGACAAAATTCGAAACTACGCGCCCGTCGTTCTCGAGCATACGTTCGCCGTACGTATTGAAAATCCTGACGATCCTGGTATCGACGCCATTCTGACGGTTGTAGTCCATCATCAGCGTCTCAGCGACGCGTTTTCCTTCGTCGTAACAGCTTCGCAATCCGATCGGATTTACATTGCCGAAATAGTCCTCGGTCTGCGGATGCACGAGCGGATCGCCATAAACCTCGGATGTCGAAGCCTGCAGTATCCGAGCTTTGACGCGCTTCGCGAGACCCAGCATGTTGATCATGCCCATAACGCTCGTCTTAACCGTCTTGACCGGGTTGTACTGGTAATGAACTGGCGATGCGGGGCAGGCGAGATTATAGATCTGGTCGACTTCGAGCAGGATCGGCTCGGTCACATCGTGGCGGACAAGCTCGAAACTTTTGACATCGAGCAGGTGCGAAATGTTCTGCTTTCGTCCGGTAAAGAAATTGTCGAGGCAAATAACTTCATGACCTTCGGACAAGAGCCGCTCGCACAGATGCGAGCCGATAAACCCGGCGCCGCCGGTAACCAATATTCTCATAAAAGGTTAAACCGCAGAGGCCCGGAGACGCCGAGGAAGAATTCTCCAATTACTGCTTCGCACCAAAGTATTTCTCTGCGTCTTCGCGTCTCTGCGGTGAAAGCTCATCTTAAATGCTTTTCAAAGAAAGCCAAAATTCGCTCGTATTCATCGGCCCAGCTCTCCGGACGCACAAACCCGTGGTTTTCCGAAGGATAGAGCATCGCCTCGAAATACTGCGTTTTGCCAAGGCGGATGAGCTTTTCCATAAGCTGGATCGAATCCTGCACATGCACATTATCGTCAGACATGCCATGAAGGATAAGCAGCGGCCGCTCGAGCTTGTCTGCGTACGTGATCGGCGAGCTTCGACGATAAGCTTCCGGATTCTTGTCCGGGAACCCGAGACGCTGCGCGGTATATCCCGGATTCGCTGCGTAATAGTTCTTCCAGTCGAATACAGGTCTTAACGCCGCGGCCGCCGCTATCTTGTCGGGCGCGCGCATCGCGAGCATCCCGGCCATAAAGCCGCCGTAGCTTCCGCCGTATGCTCCGACCCGCGCGGGATTCACGTTGTAGTTCGCGACCATGTAGTCGATCGAATCGATGTGATCGTCATAATCCTTGCCGCCGAGAAAATCGTGGACGTCCGTCCGCCAGTCGCGTCCGTAGCCTGCGGACCCCCGATAATCGATATCGAGGACGACATAGCCCTTCTTCGCAAGCAGGTCGTTGAACATGAACTCGCGATAGTAATTGTTCCACCCGTTGATCACGTTCTGCAGGTATCCGGCACCGTGGACGAAGATCACCATCGGATACTTCTGTTTTGATCTGGCGTTGAAGCCGGCGGGCAAGTAGATCTTTGCCGGAATCTTCTTGCCGTCGCGAGACGGGATCTCGATGAACTTTGGCTCGGTCCATTTGAGATTGAGGAAAGACTTGGGAATCGTGTTAGTGAGGCGAACTATGGGGACGATCGAACCCATTTCCCGCTGCGATACCTTCTGGATGTAGAGCTCGCCGGGAAAGTTCCAGCCCGATCCTTCGTAAAGAACTACCGGCTGGTCCGAAGTTTCAGATAACTGAAAGCCCGTCCTTAAACCTCGCCCGGACTGGAGCGCTACGATGTCACCCTGCTCCGGCCGGTACAGGTAGAGCTGGCGCTCCGTGTAGCCAGGAAGCTCGTGACCCTGGACCCGGCTATCCTCGGTCGATGCGAACACGATCTCGCCGGATCGCATCCACTTTGCCCAATTGACCTCAAAATTTCCCCGCGTAAGTTGAGTAATTGCTACTCTGTCGCTGAACCCCAATGGCCCTTCGGCAACTCTGGCGTCGTCGGTGGACACATTTACCGGTCGTGTTTCTGCCTGTGTTTCTCCGCGTCTCTGCGTCTCGGCGGTTGACTCTGACCCGGTCCTCTCGAGCTTCGCGAGGTATAGATGACCGTATCCGTCTTTCTCCGAGACGAAGAACAACTCACCCGGGTTCCGCGGGTGTGGTTCGAATATGGCCGAAAGCGAGGCCTGCCATTTGTCGTCGGTCTCCTCGATGACCGGGATGATCTTTTCGCTCTTACTGCCTACGTTGTAGACGTAATAGAGCGTGCGTCTCTTCGTGTCTTTGTCGATGCGGTCGATAAGCAGACTCGAGTTGTCCGCCACCCAGACCATGCGCCGGATGCTGCTCACGCCTTCGGGCTTTGGAAGCTTTACCTCGAACGGTGTGTCGCGACTCGCGTCGGCAGGCATGACCATGACCTTCTGGTCCGTCCATCCGCGCCGAGTTGTGTTTGCCACGACGAATTCATCGAGATAATTCGGAACTACCAGGGCCTTGTTCTTCGAGCTGTCCGAGACAACATACGCCACCAGTGTGCCCGGTTTGTTCGGAATGGCATTGAACACCGAAACAAAAGCCGCCGGATTCGCTTCGCGGGTGACCTGAGTGATCAGAGAATTCGAAAGGTCCCAGATAAAAAAATTGCCTGACTGTGAATATAAGATCCGGTCGTTATCGATAAAACGAGCGCCGGTCTCGGGAGTCTGAGTTTTTGTCAGCCGCCGCGGTTTAGCGTCGCCGATGGTGATCACGTAGAGATCGCCGCCGTATGAGGTAACCAGGCGTTTCGAATCAGGCGACCATTCAAAATTACCCAACTGGTTTTCGCGTGTTCGAACAAACTCATCGCGGATGACCAATCCATAGTCGAGCTTGTTTTCTTTCTCGGGCGGACGGGTTGGCGGCGGAAGATCTGAAGGACTCAGTATCCGATGCGGTGAGCCACCGGTCGTAGGAACAAGATACAGATCCCGAGGCAGCTTTCCTTCCGCGTTCCACAGGAAGATCACCTTGGTTCCGTCCGGCGAAAGCTTCTCGCCCTCGGGCCGCATTCCGGCGAGCGACGGCTCAGCCATGATCTGACGGACGGTCAGGTTTTGCGAGTAAACGCCTACAACAAGTCCAAGACAAAGAAGGAGAGTTCGACTAAAGTACCTCAGTTTCATGGTCAAAGTTGGCGACACCAGTCAGAACCGGGAGTCGGTAGCGACCGGGGCTTTTTAATCTAAGAATTTCTAGCCGCGGATTTGCGCGGATCACGCGGATCAGAGTGATCAGATCGGATTTGATCTGGGTCATCCGCGTAATCCACGGTTTGTTGACTTTGCCAGCACTTGACGCGGCCACAGACCCTTACGGCAACTCCAGTGCGGCGGCGCGTTTTTCGGCTTTCTGCGCTTCCGTTAGCCGCTGATACTCGTAGATCGCATTTTCCCAGGTTCCGTACATGGCATTCGGGATCACGATGAAGCGTCTGCCCCACAGGTCGCGTACCTTATCGGTTTCCGCGAAACGATCGGCGATGGATTTTCGTTCGAATGCGGATGTGAAGTCATCGAGGTTGTCACCTACCAGCAGTACGACACGATGCTTTGCCGTCACGACCGCGCGACGTGCATCCTTACTCGATTCGGATGTTCGGAGCAGAACGTTGTCGGGTGACACATCGGTAAAACCCACGCTCTTCAGATTGTCGATGGTCGCCTGTTTTTCGTTCGCCTCGTCGCGGTTCGAGATGTAAAAGACCTTAACGCCTTTCGAGACGGCATAATTCAGAAACTCGACCGCGCCCGGAATCGCTTTCGCCTTTCGCATGTTCGTCCATGCGTACCAGTCCTTCGGATTGTATGGCGTGTCAGTGTGGATCCCGCGTGCCTGTGACGGCGAATTGTCGAGCACCGTCTCATCGATATCGACCACGATCGCCCGCGGCATTCGACGCTCGGCTTTCGGGAGCTTCTTCATCGTTTTCGCGTCGGCGTCGAGCTGCATTCGTGCGATGTTGAAGGCCTGGTACGCGAGTGCCCGGTATTCCGCAGCCTTTTGCATATACAGGACTGCAGCCGTTTGGTAATCAAGATCAACGGCGGGTGCCGGTGCAGTTTGTGCAGTGACGTTTATCGCGACGCTCAGTACGAGCGCAATACTTAGAGCAAGATTTCTCTGTGTCATAACCTGGTTGGAGAGCGAAAGTGTTTAGATTATAAATGAGTCATGCCGGAAAATCCGAAAGATAAATGCGAGGACGGGTCGCTGGAAGAAGAGCAAAAGGAACGTCCCTACTACTATGACGACGCACACGGGTATGAGGAATATGAACCTGAGGATGAAGGAGACGAGGCTGATCAGGAAGGTGACTCTAAAGAAGCAGTGCAAGCGCATGCACCAACTTAAGCTCTTTTCGTGCTGCTTCGTGTGATTCGTAGGCTACGGAGCTTCTCCAAGCACGCAGCCACAAGTTAGTCGTAGACAATATAACCACGAATCACACGAATTACACGAAGCGGCACGAAAAGGGGTTTAGTTGATCCCAACTTCTAGATCGAATGGGAATCAATCCTATCCATACCGCTCCGCAGCTCTTGCCTTTGCCTTAGCCGCCTCAACTTCACGATCTCGCGGCGGTGCGTTTGTGACCAGAGAACCGAGCAGCTCACGGGCAGCCCGACTTACGCTTTCAACCGCGCGATCAAAAGCTTCCTCATTGGCTTTCGAAGGTTTTGAGAAGCCGCTCAACTTCCTGACGAATTGAAGCGACGACGCCCGGATCTCTTCCTCGGTCGCCGGCGGCTCAAAATTGTGAAGCGTTCGAATATTCCTGCACATAAAAACTAGTTCTCGACGATCGATATGAAATTGCCGGCGGGGTCTTTGAACCACGCGATGTTCGGACCCTTGCCCGATTCCTTGCCGCGAAAGACGCCGCCCTCGTCGGTCTCAATATCACCGCCGAACGATTCAAATGAGATGCCTCGGCCCTTCAGCTCGCGTACCGCCTCGTCGATGTTAGTAACGTTAAAGTTCAGAACGGTGAACGTCGCGGGCTCGTGATCCTCTTTCCCGTAGATGAAGACAGTCTGTCCGCCCGG
>CAMLKY010000043.1 GCA_946480545.1 uncultured Acidobacteriota bacterium | reverse complement strand
GATCGAGGATACTGCGCCGAATGCGATGCCGGACAGTGGACAGATCCTTTCAGGCCGCTATAGGCCGACGGACTTTGAGCCCGGCGATACATTCCCGCCGCCTGCACCCGGAGGCGGACCGACGGGACGAACGCTGTCATCGCTGAACGGGACGGTAGCGAACGGCGCGTGGCAGTTGTATGTTGTCGACGACGCCGGAAACAATGTCGGCAATATCTCGGGCGGATGGAGCATTCTTATCGGCACAAGTACCGGAGTGATCACATTCCAGGGTGGAAACATCGGGTCGCCATATCCCGCCGAGTTTAACGTTAACTCGCTTCCGGGGAACACCACGAAGGTGATTGTCGAGGTAAATAACTTTAGTCACGTCTCTCCCGATGACGTCGACATCATGCTGGTCGGGCCCGACAATCGAAAGGTCGTGCTGATGTCCGACGCGGGTGGTACAACCGAGGTCGGCGGACTGGATCTTAAGTTCGACGATGCGGCGGCGAATACTGTCCCCGATAGCACGGCGCTGACATCCGGAACGTTCAAGCCAGCCGACTACGAACCCGGCGATGCGTTTCCTGCGCCTGCCCCTTCAGGACCCCCGACTGGAAATACTCTCAACGCTTTTTATGGCGGCGTGCCAAACGGTACGTGGCGTCTGTATGTGGTCAACGACGGCGGCGGGTTCGGAAGTATCGCCGGGACGTGGAGCGTGACGCTTCAGACTTCGACGAGCGCGTGTCTTGTGACGGTTTCGCCGTCGGTCCAATCGTTTCCGGTCATGGGTGGTAACGGCAGCTTCAACATCATACAGCCGACCGGCTGCGGATGGACCGCCTCGACGACCGATTCGTTTATCTCCATCACGTCCGGAACCTCCGGTGGTGGTAATGGAGTGCTGACCTATTCGGTGGCGCCGAATACCGGGCCCGCGCGAACCGGATCGATCGAGGTGACGAACGGCGTTAGCACACGATCGTTCCTGGTGCAGCAGGCTTCCGGCTGCCCGCTCGCGGTCAGCGAGAGCACGATGAATTTCCGTGGTGTGGGCGGGACGGGAAATATCAACGTCTCTGCCGGAGAAGGCTGTTCATGGCAGGGCTCGACGCTGGCGACATGGATCCAGATCGCATCACAACCTCAGACCGGCGACGGCACGCTCGTCTTTAATGTTCAGCCGAACCCGGCCCGCACGCCGCGCTCGGGTACGATCACGATCGGCTCTTACACGGTGAATGTGAATCAGGCACCTTCACGCGCTACGCCGTTCGATTTCGACGGCGACTCGCGGTCGGACGTGTCGATCTTCCGCCCGTCGAACGGCACCTGGTGGATATCGAACAGCGGCGGTAGCACGACGGCACAACCGTTCGGGCTGATGAACGACAAGATCGTGCCCGCGGATTACGATGGCGACGGCAAGGCCGACATCGCTGTCTACCGGACCGGCACCTGGTATGTCCTCAAGAGCTCGGACGGCACGGTGTCGATCAACAACTGGGGAACGGCGACGGACATACCGATCCCGTCGGATTACAACTCGGACCTGAAAGCCGAGCTAGCGGTGTACCGGCCAGCGACGGGGCAGTGGTGGATCCTGAATTCAGATGGCACTTTCACCTCAACGCCGTTCGGGTTCGACACCGACATTCCAACACCCGGCGATTATGACGGCGATGGGAAGACCGACCTTTCGGTCTACAGGCCCGGGGCCGCACCGGGCGACCGCGGGGATTGGTGGATCCTGAACAGCTCAGACTCGGCCGTTACAAGACATTTCTTCGGTATCCAGGGTGATGTTCCGGTGCCTGTGGATTTCGATGGTGACGGGCGCGACAACGCGGCGCTATTCAGGCCTTCGAGCGGAGTCTGGTATCGATCCACCGACTCTTCGCGAAATTACGATGCGGTGCAGTGGGGACTCGCGGGTGACCGTATCGCGCCGGGCGACTATGACGGGGATGGAAAGGTAGAGCCTGCCGTAGTGAGATTCGACGGCAGCGCGGTGTGGCATATCCTCGGGTCGACATCCGGACCGCAGAGCATTCAGTTCGGGAGCAACGGTGACCGAGCGGTACCGAATGCATATTTGCCTTAGCACCCGCAGGCATCTTTGGGCCTCGCAAAAAAACCTGTTCCTGAAACTCAGGAACAGGTTTTTTTTCGTCGAGAAGATACTCAGTTAATTAACCAGCCTCGAAATCACCAAAGCCAATTCAGCCGGCTCGACGGGTTTTGGGACGTGCATGTTATATCCGGCCGACAGGGCGCGGAACCTATCCTCGGTACGCGCGAACGCGGTCAGTGCCACGGCAGGTAGCCGGCGTCCGCTCGTCGTCTCCGCCTCGCGGATCTTCTTGATCAGAGAGTAACCGTCCTCGCCGGGCATTCCGATATCTGAAACCAAAATATCCGGCGTGTAGGAATCGAGCATCTGAAGTGCCTCCGCCGCCGAACCGCAGATCTCGACCTCGGCACCGCACTGCTCGAATAGCGATCGTAATAGAAGACGAGCATCCGGCTCATCATCGACGGCGAGAACCCTTACTCCCTTTAGATCAGGCGGACTGTCGAAACTAAGCCCGCTGCCGAGTGCGACGGCCGCCTCGTCCACTCGCTCATTCATCTGCTCCAACGAGCGGCTCACCGCCATCACTGGCAGGCGAACGGTAAACACGGCTCCTTCTTCTTCTCCGTTCGCGGCCTGAACAGTTCCGCCGTGCAGCTCGACGAGATGACGTACGATCGAAAGCCCGAGGCCCAGACCGGCGAACTGCTTGTTCGGTGTGCTGTCGCCCTGACGGAATCGCTCAAAGACGTGGGGCAGGAATTCTTCATCGATACCCGGCCCGTTGTCGCTTACCTGGATCTCGAGATGCGAATTGACGCGCCGCAGGGTCACCCTTACGACCCCATCCTTCTGAACAAATTTTACGGCGTTCGATACCAGGTTCCAGACAATCTGCTGTAGACGCACGGGATCACCAAGGACACTGCCGGTTCCGAAATCGAGCGTCACATACATCCTGATATGCTTCGCTTCTGCCGCCGGCCGAAGCGTCTCGACGGCGGAATTTATGATCGATGTCAGATCGACGGGTTGTGCATCCAGGCGGAGCTTGCCCGAGATAATCCGCGAGACATCGAGCATGTCGTCGATCAGCCTTGCCTGCAGCTTGGCATTGCGGTCGATGGTTTCGAGCGCCTGCTGAGTGGCCTCGGGGTCGAGCCGGTGAGTGCTGAGAATACGCGTCCATCCGAGAATGGAGTTCAAAGGCGTACGCAGCTCGTGCGAGAGCAGCCCAAGAAATTCGTCTTTTGCGCGGCTAGCAAGTTCTGCCTCGGCCCGCGCTTCCTTCTCGCGGCGCAACAACGCCTCGCGCTCTGATTCGATTCTCTTTTGATGGGTGATATCGCGGAGTATCTTCGAGGCACCAACGATGACTCCGTTATCGTCTTTGATCGGTGAGACTGTGAGTGAGACGTTTATGAGGTGGCCGTCTTTGGCCTTGCGGAGGGTTTCGTAATGTTCGA
Organism: uncultured Acidobacteriota bacterium; assembly: GCA_946480545.1. The sequence continues at coordinate 5,981 of CAMLKY010000043.1, read as the reverse complement.
CTCGTTGACCGCTGCGAATGCGGGAGAGGATCATTTTTTCCTCGTCCTGCAGATGCTCGGGGATTAGCATCAGTACAGGCTGCCCAACGGCTTCCTCAGCGGTATAGCCGAAGATCTGCTCGGCCGCATGATTCCAACTCGTCAGAATACCCTCGAGAGTCTTACTGATAATGGCGTCTTCCGCCGATTCAATAATAGCCTCTAGCCAGCCGCTAATAGGCTGCTTATTGTTTTTCAAAGTTTCCTCCTTGTATACCCCTTAAACTGCCCACCGAACGTAGTTGGTTCCCGTAATTCTAGCACTAATTCAACAAGCGAGAAAAGACTGTTGCATCGATGAAACAGTGATTGACACTTGGGCCGCGGCGGCGCTATATTAACTCCCGAGCACAACCTAAGGTGCTCCCACCAACCCCGCCGCCTCCTCAAACGCGGCAGCCGTGCCTCCGGTAGAAAGGGAATTTCGAAAAGAGGTAAAAGAAGGGCAGCAATGCCCTTCTTTAATTTGGTTAGATCAAAAGCGTGGTGTGGGTCAGTGACGCAATGTTCTAGGAGCTAGAATGCCGGAAGTACAGAAAAGACTATCCAGCGATTCATCCGCCCGACTTTTGCCAGATCGCGAGCAGCCTCTTGCGGCTTTCCATCTTTGACTCAAAGTCTGCTAGCGATCGGACGAGTTGTTCCAAATGAATGAGATAGTCTGGGTCGCGAAACAGCTCGCGGACCTCTTGCAGGTATTGGTCGATCTTGGCGTAGATGAATACGTGCTCGGTATTCGCGTCAAGGAACATTTTCCGATCGATCCCGTCGTTGAGCACGAGTGCGGCGGCCGTATCCCAGTAGGATGTGACCATGCGGAAGTTCGCACTCGCCCGCTCGCCGCCGCGGAAAAGACCGACGATGTCCATCGCCGACGTCGGCGCAAACTCCGAGAAATACCATTGACGTGCGGCACGCATCTGTTCATCACGGCGGAGCTCGTAAAGCTTGAGTATCGCCATCGTGTCTGCGGTCTTTGTCATTCAAGTCTCCTTCCGATCAAACGCCGATCCCGGCATCCGCTCGCCATGCGTAAACGAATTCACCCGCAACAAGCACCGAAGGGCCCGACAGCCTGGACCGGCAATATTCGAGATTGCGTCGGGCTTCGGTAAGGCGTCCCGACGAAAGGACGATCGCCGATTCGAACATTTTCGCAGCCGATCGCAGCTCGCCTTTGATCGCAAGAATGACACCGATGTTGTTGTGGCTCAAGGCAACATCGGCCGTGCCGTATTCGATCGAGCGGACAAAGGCGGCGTTTGCCGAATCGAAATCGCCGCGTGAGAGTTCGACGAACGCGAGATCGAACCAGGCCTCGCCGTTCTTCGGATCCAGCTCGGTAACCTGCGACAAAGATACTCTGGCCGCCTTCCACTTTTTCCGGCGTATCTCGGCCATTCCAAGTGCGTAGTGTGCTCGCGCGTAATCTGATTTGAGCAGTAGTGCCGAGCGAAATTCGTCGGCGGCCTGGTCGAGCCGGCCAAGGTGAAAGTAGCAGACGCCTATGTTGTAACGCAGGCGCGCTCTGAACGCTGCGTCGGTGTATTCGTTCTCGGCAGCGAAGAGTGCGGTCTTGTAGTTCTTCAACGCCTCGTCGAACCGGCCCGTGTTCGCTTGCTTAGTAGCGTCCGAGAAAAGCCTGCTGACCGCCGGAGACTGCGCCGCGACGTTCAACCCGAAAATTAGTATGAAGCTGAATGATAGTAAACGCATTTTTCAAAACCCCCTGGAGCGGAAGTTTAGAAAAACGCCGTCGGTCTAATCTTTCGAATGCTTGCGGTTTTGTTCTGAGATTGCGGTTTTGTTCGCCATGCGACCGGGAGCCGGTAGCGACCGGGGCTTTCGCGACTACGCGCTCCAACCGCACATTACGACGGATCAGGAAAATGATCTGATCTGTAGAACTGATCGCGGCCACACTCGACTGTGTCGGCTTGAGAGCCCCGGTCGCTATCGCTCGCGGTTCTGACTAGTGTTGCCGCGAAAAAAAAATCACCTTGCCGCGACGCGCCACATCTTTGGTGTCAGGCGTGTGAATTTTCGGAATAGGGAAGTGAAGTGGCTTTGGTTCTTGAAGCCGGTTCGCAGACCGACTTCGACTATCGGCAGATCGTCTTTTGCCAGCAGCTCCTTTGCGCGTTCGATGCGTTGCTGCATCACAAACTGCTGTGGCGTCAGCCCAGTAGATTTCCTAAACGCACGAGCAAAATGAAACTGGCTCAGGTCAGCGGCCGCTGCGATATCGGCAAGGCTGATGTCCGCATCGAGATTCTCGCCGATGAACTCTTTAACCCGACGCAGCTTGAATCCGGAGAGACCACCGTGGCGAGGCTGTGTGCTCGGCCGCGCTGTTCCGTAGTTGCTGATCAGGTGCAGTGTGAGAGTCTGGATGAGTGAGTCGGTGTAGAGACGACCGGATGGCGTCTCCGCGGCGGCTTCGTCAAGCAACGTAAGTCCCAGATGCTGGATCAGCGGATCGGATCCTTTATACAGCTCCGCAAATTCGAACACGCCGGGAAATCCGCTCTCGACGGCTGCCCGGTCGACGAAGTCTGGTTCCAGCGTGATCATCAGGTTCTCGAGTTGTTTCGTCCAGATGGCACTGATCGGCTGGCCTGCCGGCGTGATGCAGAGGTTTCCCTTTTGCCCGTAGGTCTCAACGTGGCGGCCGCCGGCTGAGATCTTCTCGGTCGTGAGCGCACCCGAGATCGCGACGTTCACTTCATGAAACGAATTTGTGTGCTCAAGCATTCGGCCCGGCAGCACTTGTACACGCCGAACACTGAGACCCGGAAACTGAGCGTGCTGCTTGAACAGGTACGGCTCGCGGTTGTCTGATTTCCATTCGATCTGCATCAAACGCATTTGTAACGATATCCGTGGGGAAATGCAAGAGAGGATGGTTCATGATTGATGGTTCGTTGTTCGTCGTTACGAGTCAGAACCGCGAGCGATAGCGACCGGGCGGAGTCGCGAAAGCCCCGGTCGCTACTGGCTCCCGGTTCTGACTGGTGCGGCTATCTCTCGTTACTTGACTACGAGCAACGAACAACGAACAACGAACCACGAACCACGAACCACGAACCACGAACCACGAACCACGAACCAACAACCCTACATCATCATTGCAATTGCCCCAGCAGGCAGTTACGATTGGCTTATAAAAGAGGAATATTTGTTATGAAATTGCCAGGCGGGTTCGACCTGAATTCGATGATGAAACAGGCCCAGCAGATGCAGGAGCAGATGGGCCGCGAGATGAAGGAAACGGTGATCGACGCTTCGGCGGGCGGCGGAGCTGTCTCGGTCAAGATGCGTGGAGATTTTCAGGTCGTGGAGCTGACGATCTCGCCTGATCTGATGAAAGACGGCGACGTCGAAATGATCCAGGACCTCACCGTCGCGGCCCTGAACGAAGCTCACCGCAAGGTCGAGGAGACATTGAAAGGAAAGCTCGGCGGCATGCTCCCGCCGGGCCTGATCTGATCTTGATTTTCGATTTGCGATCTCTCCGGGATCACGGAGTCAGACCTCCGGCTTTGACCCCAAAAGGCCAGGCAATCGCAAATCGCAAATCGAAAATCGAAAATCACGCACATGCTCGACTATTCTGAGCCGGTCGCACGGCTGATCGACGAATTCAAACGGCTGCCGGGGATCGGCAGCAAGTCTGCGCAGCGGCTCGCGTTTTATATTCTCAGGCGGCCGGCGGCAGAGGTCGATAACTTTGTCGAAGCCCTCCGCGAAGTCAAAGAACGAATCATCTTCTGCTCGGTCTGCAACAATCTCACCGACGTCGATCCCTGCATGTACTGCTCTAACCCAAAACGCGACCGCAGCGTGATCTGCGTGGTTGAAGAGCCGTACAATCTCGTCGCAGTAGAAAAGACGCGCTCATTTCGCGGCCTCTATCACATCCTGCACGGTTCCTTGTCGCCGCTCCGCGGTATCGGCCCCGACGAACTCATGCTCCCGAACCTTCTCACGCGTCTCACACCGGAAAATAACGAGGGCGTCGAAATACGAGAGATCATCATCGCCACAAACCCGACAACCGAGGGCGAGGCGACCGCGAACTATATCGCTCGCCTTTTGAAGCCGCTAGGAGTCCGCGTCACGCGGATCGCGATGGGCATGCCGGTCGGATCGGATCTCGAGTACGTAGACGAGGTCACGATGGACAAGGCTCTCGCGAACCGACATGAGATCTGACGACATCAGTCAGAACCGGGAGCCGCTAGCGACCGGGCTTTAGCGTCTTGTCAGAACCGGGAGCCAGTAGCGACCGGGGGTTTTCAGCTATCTTTAGCCGCGGATTTTCGCGGATAACGCGGATCAGAATTGCCAGCTCGGTTATAGCTGCAGTGCAATTGCAAGACGAGAAAACCCGCACCACCGTCGATGCCGACCATCTACAAGAAGCTAACTCTCGCCGACCTGATCCTCAATCGCCGAGGTACGGTCACCTTTCGGATCATCCTCGGCATCTTCGGTATCACGCTCAGGCTTTTCTTTCGCCGGATCGAGACGGTCAATGCCGAAATCGTACCGAAGGGGACAGGCGTGATCTTCGTCCTGAATCATCCGAATGGATTGATCGATCCGGCACTTGTTTTCGTCGCGTTGCCGCGCAAGATCTCATTCCTCGCAAAGTCGACGCTGTTTCGGATGCCCGTCATTGCGTTTCTGCTTCGAACGGTGGAGGCGCTGCCGCTTTATCGGCGCATCGACGCGGGTGAGGACGTATCAAAGAACAAACGCACTTTCGAGATGTGCAGTGAGCTGCTGCAGCGGGGCGGCTCGATCGCGTTATTTCCCGAAGGCGTATCACACAATTCTCCGAAGCTGCTGCCGATGAAAACGGGTGCCGCGCGGATCGCGCTGGGCACGGTCGCGGCGGGCGCGGACGGGCAGGCTGACATCAAGATAGTTCCCGTCGGACTTTACTACACGAACAAGACTACATTTCGCAGCGAGGCACTGCTGCATTTCGGCGAGCCATTCACCGTGCCGAAGATCGAAACTGACGCCGAGGGCCAGCCGCCTCGCGAAGCGGTGCGTGAGCTGACGGCACGGATCGAAGCTGAGCTGAGAGAAGTGACGCTGAATGCCGAGACCGAGGCGGAGCTTCACGTTGCCCGGATAGCGGAGCAGATATTCTCGTCTGCCACCGAGAACGAGAACCTTGGCGAGAAGCTCGACTTTCTCAAGAACTACATCGCCGAAGTTGGTACAGAGATGTCTACGAGCGACATCGAGCTCGGGCGTCGCCTGCGGTTATACGACGAGAAGCTCACGCGATTCGGTCTCGAGCCGCAGCACCTGTCACTGTCACAGTTAAGTCGCGGAGTCGTCGTGCGGCGCGCCCTGATGCAAACGTGGGTTTTGATAATCCTGTCGCCGTTCGCGCTTTTCGGGACAGTGTTGCATGCACCCGCGTACCAGCTCGGAAAACTCGTTGCTTACCTGTATTCGCGTCATGGCGCTGACGATATCGCGTCGACCGTGAAGGTGCTTGCCGGGATCGTCTTCATGCCTCTGACCTGGTTGGTCGCCGCTATCGTGCTCTATTTTCTTTCAGGATGGCAGCTCGCCCTTGTTTCGATACCTTTCTCGATCGTGTGCGGATATATCGCGCTCTATTCACTCGAAGAGATCGTCGAAATGAGCGGCTGGGCGCGTGCGATCTGGCTATTCCTGACCAGAAAAGAAACCTTCTTACGATTGTTCGTCGAAAGGCGGGAACTCCAGGAGGCGCTGAGGGAATTCGATTAACTCGATTGCGGATTCCGGATTGCGGATTGCGGATTGCGGACTTTGTTTCGTGTCCTTTCGTGTATTTTCGTGGTTTCAGTCTTCCATCGGTGAAGAACTGGAACCACTAACTAACACGAAATCTCACGAAACAAATCCGCAGTCGAAGATGCCATTAGAACCTA
>CAMLKY010000042.1 GCA_946480545.1 uncultured Acidobacteriota bacterium | reverse complement strand
CCGCAATCGCGACACATAGTCTGTGCCAACCAGCGCGGGCACGCCAACTACGCGCGATTTTGCGGCTCATCAACACGGGGGCTGTATGAGTAGTCCCACACTGTATTCGCGACGCCAACGCCCAGTTCGGCTAGCGATGTATGTCTTGGCAGCTGTGCTTTCATCGTCGGTGAACGGCCAACAGGCCCCGCGACGCAGTAGTCCAAATCATCTACAGACGTCAATTTTCGGCGCCGGCGTGAACGACGGCCGACAGTTTCTGAATCCGCGATTTCAGGGAAACGGCCTATCTTGGCTCGACGTGTCCACCGTCAGGATGCGCGCGATGACGCTCGATTTACGCAACAAGCAGTTGCGAGCTGAGCTTGGCAGGCTCAATCCACAGTCTGAAATCCCTTACTTCAGCGCGAAAGCAATGGAGGTTCTAGCATCCGATGCAGTCATGAATAGAGACATCGCAACAGCCGCACTCAACATACTTGCGATCGAAAGCGCCATCCTCAGTGAAGAGGTGAATAAGTACAAGAAGACCACGCAAGCCTCGGTTGACGCTGCCACCGAATCAAGGGGATCCAGCAATGGAAAATGATTCAGATCTTAAAAAGCAGCTCGAGGAAAACAAAGCAGTTATAGAATCAGCGACTTCAAGCAACTCGTCCGAGTGGTGGTCGCCCGCCAACGCGATGACCATGAGCGCGACCATTCTAGTATTTGGCATTTGCGTGCTTGCCGTTGCAACCTATTTGATCCGAATTGGCAAACGTCCCGACGATGTTCTGCGAACTGTTGGCACGATTTCCGTCATCGTTGGATCTCTCTTTCTTGTCGTAGCCGGATATGACGACAAGCAGATTGCTCCCGTTATGGGGCTGCTCGGGACCGTTGTCGGCTATTTGCTTGGCAAGACCTCAAGCAATGCGAGTCGCGAAAGTGGAAAGTGATACGCGTTGGCGGATCGACACTGAGAGGCCGCGCGCGTTCGCGGCGCAGATGCCTCGCGCAGAGTGACTGCCTACGCTCACTTGACTAATTGGCGAGAGGAACGGAGGCAGGTCATGTCCGCTATCGGCGACTACGCAGCAGCAGCAATCAACAACCTAAACGGACTTGGAGCCGTGGCCTCTGAGGTCGAGTTGGCCAAGGTCGCTACGAAGGACAAACTAGCGCTCGCGCTCCTCCGAATTTCGTTCGATCATGCGCGCTCAATCGCGTTCCTCATTGCACACCGAGACTTTGAGCTCGAGGGTTCCGCTTTCGCACTTGCGCGCCCGATGTATGAAACGCTGCTACGCGGTGCGTGGTTTATGTACTGCGGCGATGAAAAATCTGCCGAGCATTTCAGCACGAAGGACGAGTTTCGAGGCGGGACATTGAAGGACACCTGCGACAGCATCAAGGCCTGCTTGGATGCAGCTAAATACCCAGCCGAGGCAGATATTTTTTCGAAGGTATACGCAATGCGAGGAACACTGCATTCTTTCACGCATGGCGGGATGAAGATCGTCGGACCATACCTCTCCGGAGATGAGGTGGGCTCGTCATATGAGGACGCAGACATCCGCGAGTTAATCGATTTCGCCGAAGCCTTCGCGTACTACTGCGTGACGTACATGATCGAACTGCAAGGTCACTATGATCGCGACCGAGCCGTCGAACTGAGTCGCTTGATCGATGAGCAGTTCGCGATCTAACCGGAACTAAACGACAGTTTGAACGCGAATTCTAGGTATGCGCGGAGTCGCGCACACTGCAGCCGCAGTCGCGCTTGGCCGACTGAATTCCCGCGAAGGATTAATCACCCGCGGCGACTGATTCAGTGCGTAACCTGCCGTCAATCAAGCGAACGAAAATACTGCTTGGCGATGGACGCGTACACTGATTTATCTCGCTCGGTCGCTTCTCCAGCGACTTTAGTCGGCGATCGACTCGGACCTGGCTCGACAACCCGTCCCGCGCCTTCCTTGCTCTTTCCTCCCCGGATGCCCCCGAGTATTCGGAGCTCCATCTGTCCGGGGTTGCGTACTGGCTTAGACATTTTTGCGCTCCCCGTCGGTCGTTAGCTCGAGCAACTTAAGTCCCTTGACGTTCACTTCAGCGACAACCGCGTCCTCAAGACGAGGGATGGCGCGGATACTTACCGGACTCGAGGGGCGGGCCGTCGTAACTGCCGGCAACTTTAGCACCCCACCCTCTTTCCGGCCATCGGCCTCGAATAGGTCAATGAACCGTCGCGGGGCGACGCCATCGAACTGAAACATCCGGACTTTTGTCGACTCCGTCACGGACTCGGTCAGTGAATCCTCGTGGAGTTTCGAAGCCAGACTCTTGCGATATGGCTCGATGTAATGGATCTCGCTTATGCCCGCTGCGACAACGTGGCGGGCGCAAGCGTGACACGGATAAGTCGTGATGAAGATTCGCCCGCCAACTACTCGCTCACCCGCGACTCGTGATGCTGCCAAGATTGCGTGCATTTCCGCATGCACTGCTCGCGAAAACTCAATTAGATCCTTCACGCGCGAATCTCGCGCGATTGCATCGACCGCGCTTATTCGCGACGCCGCGGGAATGATGTTCTTCTCTACGAGCACATCGACAACTTTTTTGGCGATGATGGATTTTTCTTGGTCATTGTGGCACTTGCGGCCGGGCATGGTGTAGCAGCGCACATCCGCAAGGTGCGCGCTCTCGCGACGATCAAGAGGCGGCTTGCCATAAAGACCACCGCCACTCTGGGGTACGTCGTTCCAGCCAATTGAGAGCAATTCGCCCCCGGCACTCGTAACCGCCGCACCAACTTGCCTCGACAAGCAAGCAGAATTGCGAGATGCAGAAGCCGCAGCATACATCGCTGTCTCTTCGTGACTCGGCGTCAAAACTGCCGTTCTGAAAACCAGTCCGAAGAACCGCTTTAGCTTCTCTACTATTTGACCGGTTGCCGCGATTTCTGTTGAACCGGTGCACGCTTCATCTACTCGCAAGAAAAAGTCACATCGTGGAAATGTATCTCTAACTGACTGACCATGCGAGAACTCTTCTCCTGAGTCAGTATCGATCAATTTTGCTATTTCTTCCGGCGTAAGCTGCCCGAGTTGTTCGAGATTTATCTTGCGCTTCTCAAGAGGAGAAAAAACACCGATAGCAAAAAAAGCATCTCCGTAAATGAGACGTAGAAGATCCAGCTCGGCTTTATTTTTTATTGAGTCGATAACGTGACAAATGCGCTGGCTCGTCGTCGGGCTGGACGGCGCCTTCTCTAATTCAACCGCCGAGTCGTCGAACACGCCGTATTTTACTTCCCTATCCGCCCTGATTTTTGCCATTGCGACTTTGGCGAGAATGTCGTTTCCAAAAAGACGACGCACTTCGTCGCCCGCAGCGATCTGCGACTGAATTAGTCTGAACTTAGAAGATGCGTCGATCGGCTTCTTAACATCCGCCGCATTCAGCTCGATGATCCGACTCAAACGAAGCGGCACGGTCGAGTAATGATAGTGCCGCAGCGCGTTCTCAATTTCTGCGGCGACCTCATGGATCGGCGATCCGATAGGGCCGCAAAGAGCGATTACGAGCTCCGGGGTAAGGCTGGCGGTCGCCTCCCCTGTGCTATCGACGGACCGCGCTGACTCTTTCTTGCCTGGCGCTGCGTTCTGCGCCCCAATCTTCGGAATTGACGACATCCGCTCCCCCCGAGGCGAATCGATGCTTGCGCGGCACGCCGACAACTGTGGTCTTTTATACATCCATAGTCAACTTCCCAGCTTCGCTTTCAACAGCTGCTGAAGCGCTCGAAGCGTCTCCGGATCGGCTGTTCCGAGGACGAGGGCTATGGGATCGACAGGCACCGCCATGCGCTGCCGCTGTTCGCGAGGGTTGGGCATGAGCAGGACATTGACCGCACGCCGCTTGTGCTCCGGGGCGAGGTGGGCGTAGCGCAGCGTCGTGGCGATGTCCGCGTGGCCGAGGAGCTCACGCACCGTGTTCAGATCCTCGCCCGCCATGACGAGCCGGCTCGCGAAGTGGTGGCGCAGGTCGTGGAACCGGAACTTGCCGATGCCAGCCTCCTCGACCAGCGAGTTCCAGGCGGTCTTCGGGCTCTCGATCGGAAACAGCCGCGGCTCGTCTTCCGGCGCCATCTCTCGCCAGCGCTTCAGGACGTCGACCACCTCGGCGTTCATGGGCACGTGCCGGGCCTTCCCTGACTTCGCCTTGCCGGCAAGCACCGTGATCACGGCCGTATCGAGGTCAGCGTGGTCCCAATGCAGGGACGTCAGCTCACCGCGGCGGAGACCGGTGTTCATCGCGACCAGCACCATCGGTGTCAGGTGATCGCCGTAGTGCTTCAGCGGCGGCAACGGCTCGTGCCCGCGCGCGACGGCCCAGGCGTTGCCGGACTCGCGCGCGGCGATCATGCGTGCGTCACGGGCGGCCAGCGCGACGCGGAGCGCCTGCTCTTCCTCCGCGTCCAGGTAGGCGTCATCGCCCGCCGGGGTGTCTCGGCCGAGCTTGAGCTTTGCGATCGGCGAGGCCTCGATGTAGCCCCACTCTGCGGCCTTCGACATCACGGCCTTCAGCCGGACCAGGTTGCGGCGCACGGTGGCCGGCTTGATCCTCTTGGCGATGCGCGCGGCGCTCCAGGCTTCAGCAGCAGCGACCCGTTACGCCGGCGAGCGGCAGGTCGTAGAACCGCTCTCCGAACAGCGACTGCATCTCAGCGAGCTCGGTTTCCGCCCGCTTGCGCTTTGATCGGATATGCGTCGCGTAATGCTCGACCACGAAGGTACCGACGAGCATGCTCCCGTCGGCTTGGCCCGCCGGTCGCACGGCTGCAGGGGCACCACCCTCATCGCGCTCGACCAGCGCCTGCCGTGCGCGCTCACGTGCCATCGCGACGGTGACATGCGGGTACATGCCCAGGTTGATGCTCTTGTTCCGGGCCCAGTCCAGGCACCAAACGCGCCGGCCGGTCGGATGAACCTTCAGGCTCAGCCCGTGCTGCTTGGTGTCGTGTATGCGGTATGCGCGCGGCAAGACCTGGGCGCCCTCGACCAGCGCGCGTGTGATCTCGACCTTCCGCCTGTCGGAATTCGCAATGTTCACTTTGTCGGCCTTAGGCAGCAGCTAGGCAGCACAAAGCCACCCGGCACCGGACCGAACGATACACTACCGCACGCTAACTCATTGATATTGCGAAGTTCCGGATAGTCTGAGACAGAGCCAGACGCCGAATTCTTACCCTCCGAAGGCGGTGGTCGGGGGTTCGAATCCCTCCGGGCGCGCCATCAAATCAATGATTTATAGAGCGCCCCGCTCAGCTTGCCCGTCCCGGGACAGCAGTGGGACAGCATGACGTCGATCACCGGCACGAGCAATCAGCCGCGCACCACGCACATGGTATACATTTCACGAAGACCACCTCTTCAGGGGAAGTGTTCGTGAATCAACAAGTCATCGACTGTCCTCGATGTGATGCGAAAGTCGCGGCGGTAACGAAGGCCGAAGTTGTCTTTCGAGATGACAACGATCCTTATCCGCAGAAAGTCGCGCTTGTAGTATGTCCCTCATGCAAATCTCCCTTGGTCGGCACGTCCGAGGAATTGCAAGTCGGGCATGACGAATACGAATGGATGAGCCTGTACCGAGTCTGGCCACCTCGCGAAGATCGCGTACACCAAAGCATTCCGGAAATAGTTCAGATCTCTTTGCACGAAGCGCACAGTTGCTTCTCCGCTCGCGCATATAGCGCATGCGCCGTGATGTGCGGACGCGCGATCGAGGGGCTCTGCATTCACCATGATCCAAAGTTGCGAACGCTAGCGAAAGGGTTGGGAGCTCTCAAGACGAGCGGCGTGATCGACACGCGCCTGTTCGAATGGGGAGAAGCGCTCCGCAAGCACAGAAATCTTGGAGCTCATGCGACAACCGAACGCGTATCGAAAGAAGACGCCCGCGATTTGCTGGACTTCGCGAGTGCAATCTGCGACTACGTTTTCGTGCTCAATGAGAAATTCGAACGCTTTCGCGCAAGGCAAAAAGGTGTCGATGAACCGCCATTCTAATTTCCTCCGGCCGCTACACCTTCCGCCGACGAGTGATCGCCCGCGTTCTCACTACGCTATCCTGACTGCCAATCCTGCCAGGCGTTTCCGAGACGCGCCAACGGTTCGAGCCTAATGGTGGTGGCGGCTGGAAAAGCCCGAAAAACTGTCGAGGACCGCAAGTCTCTGCCCCCGCGGTTACACTTTGCGACCGGGAAAGAACCTATGCGCCGTAGCCAATCGTGATAGGCGGAACGGCTATAGCTCGCTTAGCGGTCGGTTGCGCGTGCTAGGGATAGATCCCGGGGCCGCGCGCAGCCCGCCAGTCAGACTCGAGGAAATCCCGCATGAACCGCACCGGCCAATTGGTTCTGAGTACGCTGCTAGTGGGTTGGGCTGCCGGGGCTAGGGCGGATCTGGTCCCGTCGCCTATCCAGTTCGACTTCGCGCTCCATGCCGTGGGCAGTATGAGTGCCCCCGGAGCCACGACCCTCACGAACAGCGGAAATCAAGCGGTGACAGTGGTTAGCCTCACGCTCGTCTCGCAGCCCTCCGGCGTCTTTGCGCCCGCGGGCGGGAGTTGCGGCGCCGTGCCTTTTACGGTGGCGGCACAGGGGAGCTGCACGATCGCGCACACATTCTCGCCAAACCGCGTCGATACGTTTTACGAAACCCTTCGAGCGACACTGTCAGGGGGGAGCTATGTCAAATTCGGGCTGCGCGGCGAGGGAGAAGTTGCGCATCTGGCAATTTCGCCACCCAGTCTCATTTTTCCAGATACTCGCGTTGGAACGACCAGTCTGCCCATCACGACCAGCGTGACAAACGATCGGTTGGTGCCGATACAGATCGCGGGATACTCAACAAGCAACGTGCCAGCCGCCAGCGCTTTTGTGCGCGCAGGAGGAACTTGTCCAACGCCGCCCTTCCCGCTGTTCTTCAATCAGTCGTGTACGCTGTCGTACACGTTCTCCCCGACGCAGGTTGGTGATTCTCAGGTTTATCTAACGATCCATGGCGCGGAAAGTACAGGCTACTTTCCCGTTGAATTGAGCGGTGTCGGCCTGCCCGAAATTCCCCTCTTTAAAAACGGGTTCGAGACACCCGCTACTCTCGCGATCCATTGAGCGCCAAGGACTAGCGACCGGGAAACCGCACGCCGCGCTCGATCAGTTTCGAGATGTGCGGCAGCAGCTCTCTCGCAACGGCCTCACCGAGCTGCTTGTTCTTCTTCAGCTCGTCGATGTTGAGCGAGCCGGCACCGGTTACGTTCAGGTCGAGCGCAATGCGGCTCACGCCTCCTGAACTCGAACTGCTCGTGGTCGTGCTTTGCTCTCGCTGCCGGCGATCCCGCTCCTGCTCCTGTGCGCGCTGCTGGTTCTGCTGCTGCTCGAGCTTGGCGTTCGCGAGCTGCTGGACCTGCGCCGCGCTGAGGAGGTTGTACGAGGCAGTCAGGGAGTTAACCATCTGCGTGCGCTCGTTCATCGCCGCATTGCTCGCGGTGACGGCCGCGAGTTCCGCCTCGTAGCGCTCGGTCTGTTCCTGCAGCAGGTTGAACGTCACGCGATCGAGCTTGCCGTTCATGGTCGCCGCATCGGCAAGCTTCTGGCTCGCGCCGAATGCCGCATCGCGGGCGGCAGCCGCAGCGATTGCGACGTTCGTCAGTCCTTGGGCCGCGCTGTTCGAGCTGTCGCCCAGGTTCTGCGCGCTGGCAGCTGCCTTGTCCGCACTCGCGCCGTCCGGTCGGATGCACCTTCAGGCTCAACCGTGTTGCTTAGTGTCGTGAATGCGGTAGGCAGGCGGCAGGATCTGAGCGCTCTCGACCAGCGCGCGCGTTATCTCAATCTTTCGCCTGTCTGAGTTCGCAATGTTCACTTTGTCAGCCCTGGGCAGCAGCTAGGCAGCACGAAGCCACCCAACACCGGACCAAACGATACGCTGCCGCACGCTAACTAGCTGATACTGCTAGGAACCGGACGAACCGAGACAGAGCCAGACGCCTATTTCTTACCCTCCGTGGTTGGGGGTTCGAATCCTCCGGGCGCGCCATGAAATCAGGCGCTTACGTCAGAGTCAGCCTCGCACCGGACGTATGGGCCGGCGCTTTTTGCAGCCGCTCCGAGCCTGGATGGCAGGCTAGGCCCATGGCGAGCGGATGCGTAGAAGCACGGAAGCAAAGGCGCAGGTTCGTTGCACGCAAACTGTATAAGTGTAAATATCGCTCGTCGCTGTTGCGGGAGCCGACACGCTGTACGTGAGGATAGGACCGAGAACTTCTACCCGCACGCTGCTGACCACATCCGAATTTCCGGCGGGAAGACCTGAGGCCATGGAGATGCTAACGGTCGCATGCCGCGTGCTCGACGCGCGGGGCGCATGGATCGCACCATATGACGACGGTCTGCTGCTATTCGCGCTGAAGAGGTTTGAAGAGCGACCGCGACAGTCGCGGTAAGCAACCTTAGTAGTCCCAGCTCCGCTGCAGGCGCAGCCGCCCTGCTCGCGCCGGGAGCCGTAGCGCGATCGGAATCACGGGAGCGCCGCCAACGCGGCGACCGTTCGAAACCTGCGTCCTGCCTGCGCGAAACGCCCTTCGACCAGCGATCGGCAACCACTGTCGTCCATCGGGGCGAAGGCCCTGTCGCATCGGGCAAGCCGAGCGATTTCCCCCTTTCGCGCCCGCAATAGATCGATAGACTTCGTCCTCGATCGATGCGTGGGCTGCCGGCGGGTTTCGCAGCCGCGCTGCCTGGGCATCGATCCCGTTCAGGAGCAGCACGCGAAGAGCGCACGAAGAACGCGATTGTCAGCGGTCGATATCCGGCTTCGGTGCCTGGACAGGCCTCGATCGGAAGGTATCTGATCGGGCGGGGCGAGTCCGGAAAGCTTCATCAGTCCGGCCGTGGTGCTACCGCGGCGATCGCTGGATGTAGTTGCGCTCGTGCTCGTTTCGAGCCGGTTATTTTTCGTACGTGCCAAGCAGCGAAACTGATGTCCGGTACCGCAATGGAGGAATTCCATGGCCAGACTCGTATTCGGCATGAACCAGTCGCTCGACGGCTACGTCGACCACATGGCGTTCGGGCCGAGCCCGACGCTGTTCCGTCATTTCATCGCAGAGGCGCAGGGGCAGGCCGGAAGCCTCTACGGCCGGAAGATGTACGAGATCATGCGCTACTGGGACGACGATCAGCCCGAGTGGGAATCGGACAACGACCGGCGCGCGTTCGGTATGGCGTGGCGCAAGCAGCCGAAATGGGTCGTCTCGCGGACGTTGACGTCGGTCGGTCCGAACGCCTTTCTCGTCGGTGACGACCTCGAAGGCGCGATTCGCAGTCTCAAGGCCGAAGTCGACGGCGAGATCGAAGTTGCCGGCACGGAACTCGCGAAGAGCCTGACTGAGCTGGGTTTGATCGACGAAGACCGGATCTATCTGCATCCCGTCGTGCTGGGGCACGGCACGCCGTATTTCGCGG
>CAMLKY010000041.1 GCA_946480545.1 uncultured Acidobacteriota bacterium | reverse complement strand
AGCCGGAAGCTTTTCGCCCGGCTTCGTCTCGGATGGAGAATAGATGTCGATCTGAAGATCCGACGTCGAATCCTTAAAGTAACTGACGCCGTTTTTGACAGTGACGTTCTTCGTTTCAGGTACGTCGTATACGACGCCCCAATATGTCGGATCAAGCGGTGATCTCGGGTTCGTTGCGTTCTGTCCCAGCAACGGAAACACGAATAAGAGAACCGTTGCGAGAATTGATAAATACTTCATAGTTTTCTCCCCAGCCGGTCCGGTCCTTCCGTGTTTTCTGTGGCTTCTGTGGTTAAAGAGACCGTAACCACGGGACCCACGGAATGCACGGAGGAAGAGGCTGAACAATCAACGATGGCGTTGCCGATCAGCCCGCGGCATGGACCCATCACCGACTCAATACATTCAACGCCGGCTTCGTTTCCCCGCGGTGGCAGGTCGTGCAATTTATCGTCGGGGACTCGCTTCGCAGGTTCTTTATTCCCCGGAGCATGTCCGGCGAGTTTATCTTCGCCATCATTGCGGCCATGTCGCGGGCGATCTGCTTCTGCGGTTTGTCCTCGGCCTCCCACTTCTCGGGAACATGACAATGCGTACACGTCACACCAAGAGATCTTGCATAAGCGATCTCCATTACCGCGAGCATACGGCCGGCCGGGATCGATTTGATGAACGGCGTCTGGATGTTCTTGAAGACCGCGGGCGCTGGTTCGTTCTCGCGCCCTTTGATCTGTTCTTTCAACTTCGCGATAGCGGCGGCCTGGTCGAATGCCTGAGGTGCGGGTGTCGGAGTAGCCTGCGCCTCGATGGACATCGCGATGCCGGGATCATCGCCGGGAAACACGGATGCGATCATCAAGGTCGCTGCGAAAAGAGCGACGTACCGTAACACAGATCTCATCTGGTCCTCCTCATTTCACCCGAACGTATTTGAAGTCGAAGGTCGTCGTCCACGTCTTTCCCTCGTCCGCCGAGCTTTCACCATGCTGCCGGACATTCCCGTCGGCGAGTTTCGAGAAAGTCATGCGCGCTAGCGTTTTCTTTCCGTTGGTCACACTTTCGGAGACGAGCACCATCTTGTCGCCCTCGAGCCCGCCAACGTAATGCGTCATGGTCCCCCGCGCGTCCACCCATGTCTGATGCCACTTGCCGTCGCGGACGTCGAATAGGTTGAAGCTCTTGCCCGATGACACCCGCGTGTCCCAATTCTCGAAGATGATGCAGCTACCGAGGATGAGCTTGATGCTGCTCGAGCCGACTGTCACGCCCTGGGCATTTTGCGGCGCCCATTCGCCGATCCAGAAATCGAACTGACGGAACTCGGGACGTGCGCGGCACGGCGTAGCGAGGGCGTCGAGCTTCTTTACGTACTCGACAAATTTCGCATCGGCCCTGAGCGATGCGAAGTCTTTCTCATCGTTCAGCGACTCTGCAGCGATGCCACCGGTCTTGAGACTCTGATCAAAGACCTCGAACACCTTGTCCTTATTTCCGGTTCGCGCATACGCGCGTGCCAGTGCAAGTCCGAACACCGAATTTGCAGAGATGGACATTGCACTTTCGAGATGAGCTTGCGCGTCCTGCAGGCGGTTTAGATTGAGCAGCGAAATGCCAAGCCGGTAATGTGCCCCGGCGTTCTTCTCTTCCGCTTTGACGATTCGCGCATACGCTTCGGCGGCCGCGGTCCAGTTTTGTTTCTGATACGCATCGTTCGCGGCGGTCCGCATCTCGGGTGTCACGGCGGATGCCGTCTGGCCGAACGACACGCAAACCTGGATCACACCTATCAAGACTCCGACGATGAACGCGTTGCGATGGATACGGATGAATAACATGATGGTTGCCCCTCCTATCTCTGCGTGCGTAGCGAGCTCTGCGCGAGATAAATCCTTTCACGCAAAGCTCGCCGAGCACGCAAAGAAAATCACTTCGCCGGAAGAAATTCCGTCGGTATCTGATTGTTCGGCCGTTCCTCGTCCCAACCGGCGAACGAGATCCACCATCGAGTCCCGTCCCAGTACAGCCCTATGCTATTTACGCCACGTCCCTTCACGGTCTTCTCATCGTTGTTGTATTCATAGGTCGAAAACACGTGGGCGATATTACCGAATCGCCTGACGACACGGTTGATCTCGCGCTCGTGAAAACCGTCCGAGACAAGTCCCTGGTTGGTCGAGTTCACATATTGCTGATGTGTCAGGATCCCGGCGTTGATCCTGCCGTTGCGCTCGCTCATGCTGAGAAATCGAACACCCGGCATGTAAAGCGTGCGATCGCGGTCCCACTGTCTCGGCCGGCCCCTGGGACCCGAGATCGTGTCGTAGAACGCCTTGATGATCCCATCGATCGTGGAGACGTCTTTCGGATCGGCGGCTATCTTTTGAATCACGACCGCTCTAAGATCTCGCTCGCATTGGAACTCAAGCGTCGATGCTGCGTTCGCGATCTTCCACCCCGCGTCGGTACGGACAAGGTTGAAAGTATTAGTGCCGCAGTGCGACAACTTCTCGCCGACGTGGAACGTGTAGCGCCCCGAGACGACCGCTAGATCGCCCGTCACACGAGCTTCGGGCGACGGCATTACCTCGATATAATCCGCTCCCTTGTTTCCCGCGATCATCGTTGCGAACGCGTCGCCGCTCAGCACACGCGTCTTCGAGACGCCTTTCCCGTCGCGCGGCTTGTCGATCGCGATGAGCTGACCCTCCGGTGAAAAGACGGCCCTGATCTGCTCGGCACTCTTTGACTTCATCGCCGCGAAGAGTTGATTGACGACTGCGATCGCAGCCGCCTCGTCGTCCGTGTTCTGGGCGGCGACCAGTGACGAGCAAATAAAGAGCATTATCAAACTGTAGACTGCGTTTCTCATTTGAATCATGAATGGTCGTGGATCATGCGCCAGCCGTCTTTGGTCTTTGTCCACACGGTCGTGAACCAGCCTTTCCGATCGGGGCGCTCGGCACCCGATAGAATGTACTGGCCTGTAACCAGTGCATTCTCTTTACCCAGCATGCGGACGACAATGTTCTCGTAACGCAGTTGCTGGATCGGCCGGCCCGTTTTCCAGAAGCCATTCTTCATCGTTTGCTCGCCGGTATTCCATCCTTCGGCAGTGATCTGCAGCACCGCCCGGATCTGCTCTTCGGCCGGATTGCGTTTCGTTTCCGACTTCTGCGCCGAAGCAAAAGTCGCGAGAACAAAAATGAACACAAGACTCGTAACGGTTCGTATCATGTCTCGTTCACTCCTGTGCGGGCTTAGGCAGCGACGACTTCATCGCCTTCTCTTTTTCGGTGCAGTCGGCCGGATTCATCGTCGATGCGCCGTTCGCGATCTTCCAACCTGCGTCCGTGCGAACAAGATTGAATTGATTTATCCCGCAGTGCGAGACCTTGTCGCCGATAAAGAAAACATACCGGCCCCACACCATCGCCCAATCGCCGTCGATCGCAACATTCTGTTCGTACATCAGTTCTTCGACGGCATCTTTCTTGGTGAAGAATTTCGAGAATGCATCGGCGGTGATGACGTCGACCCGCGTTTTACCGTCTTTGGTTTTCCGTATCCCGACGAGCTGATTCTCAGGTGTGCCGGTCGCGAGAATACCGGCTGCGTTCGCTGCACGCATCTGTGCAAACAATTCGTTGACTACGCCGAGCACCGCTTTCTTATCGTCTGATTGGCCGAGTGCCAGCGCCGAGCTGAATAGGATGAGTGTGAGTACTTTGATCGTTAGTTTCATATTTTGTTTCCTTTGTACTTAGGTTTGTTCCGTAAACTTGAGGCTAGGCAAGGCAGATTGCAACTCCTTCTCGCCGTTCTCAGTGATCTTCGATTCGCTTTTCGTGAGTATCTGCAGAGCGCTCAACTTACGAAGCGAGGGAATGGCACCGTCCGATACGGCGGTCCGAAATACGCTCAGCTTCTTGAGCTTGGACAGCCGTTCAAGATTTACAATTCCGGCGTCGGTCACTTTCGTCACACCCAGAAGCAACGTTTCAAGCTCGACGTGCCCGCGTAAGTTTGCGAGACCCTTGTCAGTCAGATTCGTGCGGGCAAGGTTTAGGAATTTTAGCTTTCTAAGCCCCGCGAGATGTGCGACGCCTTCGTCTGTGATCGGTGTTACGCGCAGATCGAGCCACTCCAGCTCGGTAAACTTCTCCAACAGCTTCAGGTCCGAATCCGAGATCTTTGCGTTGTTCAGATCGACCTTCACGACCTCCTGGTTTGAGTTGAATTCGACCTTGCCACCGAGCTTTTCGATCTCCACTGCCGCGTGTTTCTCTTCTGCGGCGAGTGCACCGCTGATCTTCGGAGCGATCTCATCGAGCCAGCCGTTAAGCTCAGCCTGCGTATGCCATTTTCCTTTTAGCATCACTCC
Organism: uncultured Acidobacteriota bacterium; assembly: GCA_946480545.1. Next base: position 5,163 of record CAMLKY010000041.1, on the reverse strand, counting down.
GGCACGATTCTCGGTTGCGAGGATGTTCTCGAGCGGGTTTCCGTTCAAAAGGAGAAGGTCGGCGCGTTTGCCTTTTTCGATCGTGCCGACCTTATCGATCGTTCCAAGGAATTCGTGTGCATTGCGCGTTCCGGCGGCGAGCACAGCGTAGTTGGGCAACCCTGCATCGGCCAGTGCTTTCAGTTCGCGGTGCTGCGAAAATCCGTACAGGAAAAGAAACTCAGGCGTATCGGAGCCGGCCATTATCTTGCCGCCGGCGTCATAGATCGCCTTGATCATTTTGTTCCGCAGCTCGATCCAGCGGGCGCGTTTTTCGAGGGGGACCGTGTTGAGAAAACGATTCTTCTTGTAGAAGTCGAGCCACTGCCGCTGCACTTTGGCCGGGTAGAATCGGAAATCAGGCTGGGCACGGATCGATGCTTCGCTCCGCGCAACACCGAACGTATTTTTCATGAAATGCTGCGTCGGATTCACGAACGGATTCGACGCAACCGTCCTTCGCGCGACCTCGGCGATACGGCTCTCATCGATGTGGTCGAGGCTCTTCCAATTCTCGGGATTGTAGATGTAGAGGTCCGAAACGGAACCTTCCACCGGAGCGCCTTCACGGACGAGCATCTCCATGTAGCCGTCGAGGTGTTCGATCTGCTGCCTGGCTTTCCACGCCCGCTCAGCTCCGACAAAGCGGCTGTCCGCATGGCCTACGACGCGGATGTTCTGCTTCGCCGCCTCATCGACCGCAGCTTCGTAAACGTCGGCCTTGATGAATGTCGTGATCTTGATGAAATCGTAACCCGCAGCCTTTGATCTCCTGACGGCGTCGCGTGCCTCTTCAGGCGTATTGACGACAAAGTTGTTTCCTTGTTCGCGACCGGTCAGGTGGGGTGACGCGACAAAGATCGTCGGAGCTTCGATCTCTCCTTTCGCAGATCGCGACCGCAAAGCGAGCAGCTCGGGAGTCCCGATCATGAACCGGACGGTCGTCACGCCGTTTGCAACCATCACGCGAAGCTCATCGGGAGCGATCGAATCGGGGAATTCGCCATCCGAGAGCAGATGCGTATGCATATCGACGAGTCCCGGGATCAGGTATTTGCCCTGCCCATCGACGCGAATCGCATCCTTCGGGATCTTTACTTTTTTGACGTCGCCGATCGCTTCGATCACACCATTGCGAACGAGCACGGTCTGGTTTGTCAGGACACGCTCGCGGTCCATGGGAATCACGTTGACACCGACAAACGCCGTAGCCTGGCCAAATGCCGAGATCGCGAAGATGACGAATAGAGCGATAAATAGAATTGGTTTCATGATGTATGGATTAGCGGATATAGATCTCATAGAACTGCTCATTTGTTCTTCGTGGCGATGCGCTCAAAGTTGGCGCGGGCCGAGGTCGCCAGTTGGGTCTCGCCATTCTGTTCGGCCATTCGCCACGCTCTTTCATAGAGCTCGCGCGCCTTGGCGTTATCGCCGTTTCTTTCGTAAGCCTCGGCGAGGCTGTCGTATACATTTGCGGACCGAGGGTAGTTGTCTACGTTCTTCTTGAAGGTATCTATCGCCTGCTGCGTATTTCCTGCTCGCAGAAGCTGGTAGCCCACCTGGTTAACAAGCGCCTCGGGCGGTCGTATCGCGTAACCAAATCGTGACGAGAGATTTTCGTAATGCCTCTCGAGGTCGGCGAGCGTGCCGTTCCGCGGCGGCTCCCAACCCGCATACACTTTTCGAAGGCCGGCATAGAACGTGGGCAGGACCACCGACCCATGATTCTCTTCCTTGAACTCTCGAAACTCGTATTCGAGCTTCTTTGGCTTTAGCTTTTTCAGGAGGCTCTCGAGACCATGAAATGATTCCAGATAGTCCGGCTCATTACCGAGGCCGAAGAAGAAGGTCTTGTTTGTTTCGGGACGTTTGACGAGCGTCGTCTCGAGATGCTTTAAGAGATGATTCTTGTCCCACTGCAAATGAGGGCTCGCAGCGACGTACGCGTCAAAAACATCCGGACGCTCGGCAAACGCGTAAACAGTGAAAAGGCCCGCGAGCGAGTGCCCGGCAAGCGTGCGGTAAGGTGCCGTGCGATACGTCTTGTCGACGAACGGAATAACTTCATTTTCGATGAACTGGAGAAAGTTTCTGGCGCCACCCGCTCCGGGCCGATCGCCGGGCGTGGGTGTCATGTCGCGGGTTCGGTTCGTGTTCTGTATCCCGACGAGGATCACTTCGGGCATGGTGCCGGCCCAACCCTGCTGTTCGACAAGACCGGCCATCATCGCGTTGAGAGGCGCATGAGCGTCGAGCATGTACACCACGGGATAGCGTGCATCCGTACGCTCGTAGTTTGCCGGCACGCGGACGAGGATCGTGCGATCTTCGCCGACAGCCTGCGATTTAATGACGTGCTGAAAGTGGAATGTGCTTACGATCCGTTCCGGCTGTGCACAAACACCGGACGCGATCAGCAGCAAGATCGAGCCCAACCAGCTCAGAGTAATTGATCGGCGCACCTGACGCTTCACCTCCATGTGTTCACCTCCATGAATTGGGGCAGATCCTTGTCCGCATTTCCCCAGCTCGAAACGAAACGCTTTCGGCTGTCCACCGCCTTCACCCGGTCGCTGCCCTTCGCGTCGACTCGCGCGATGCCGAGATATGCGAATCCGCTGTTCGGCCGCGTGGCAAGTATCCGTTCAAATGCCGCACGAGCCTCGACATGTTTTCCGGCTCTTAAATACGCCGCAGCAAGACTCTCCAATACTGGACGGGTGTAGTGGGGCGGCTCCCAGTAACCGAGATTCTTTTCTCGCTCTACGGCATCGGCGAGGATCTTTTCAGCTTCGGCGTGGTTTCCTTTTACGCTTTCGAGCGAGCCGCGAAGGTCCATCGCATGGACCGCCAGAACGCGTCCGGCATGGCCCGCGTACCAATCCGAAGCGTTCGGGCTCCGATTGGAGCTCAAAGCGTCGGCGCTTTTTTGAAGTTCTTCCAACGCGACGCTTCCTTCGTTCGAATTACCGGCGTCGACGGCCTTCATCCCGTTCAGGTACGCGATCAAGCCTTCGAAATAGATCGACGACGGAGATCGAGCGTCTGAGGGCTTCATCTTTATCGCTTCCGCGATCGCGGCGTCCCACATCGAGTAACGCATGTTGAGCCGCACGAGCGCCGTGTTGCCCCCGTAGAGCATGTAACCCAGTCCGGTCGATCTTAGTCGCTCGGCGTCGGTCGGAATCGCGGCGAGCATGCGTGCGTATTTGACGCCCTCATGGTACCGGCCTTCTTCGGCGCAATTCGCGACGAGATAGTCGAGGTTGTGGGTATAGTTCCAATTGTTGATCGGGTGGATGCGCTGCTCGCGCATGTATCGCTGATCGAACTCGAGCGATGCAAGAAACGCCGCGCGTGCCTTTTCGTACATTCCAAGTCGAAAGTAGATATGTCCGGGCATGTGGAGAAGGTGTCCGGCATTCGGTGCAAGACGCGTCAACCGTTCGGCACTGTCGAGCGCTTCCTCGGGCCGCGGGCCGTTCTCCACGGCGTGGATCCAGTAATGATGAACGGCCGCGTGACCCGGATGATTGCGGAGTAGGTTCTCCAGGATCGCGCGACCGTACATCTTCCCCTCCCGCGGTCGTCCGTCGGGAAGATAGCTTGAAGGCGCAGACGCAAGGGAATTCGCGAGCAGTAGCTTCGCTTCGATCTCGTCGGGATACTTGTTGATGAGCGCTTCCATCTCTGCGATCCACGCCGGCCGTCCTTTTCCTTGCTCGGCGAGAAGGGAAATCGCCCGCACGTAGTACTGCTCGCGATCGCTAGCAGCCGGAGCTAGTTCGATCGCTTTCTTCAAAGCCGCCGCACGCTCGTCCGCCATCTCCTGCGCGTTTTGAGCAAGCGAGTTATAGACGCCCCAGTACGCCATTGCGGAATTCGGATCGAGACGGGCCGCTTGCCGAAATGCTCGATACGCTTCCATGTCCCAGAATGCGTGGAGGAGATTCAGACCCTGGTCAAAATACTTCTGCGCTTCTGGTGATCGGGTCGTGATCTTGATGGTTGCCGTACCGATACCCTTCATCACTGGAGGCGGCGGAAGGTTAGAGAAATTTGTCGCGGGAGCGTAGCTTTGCAAGCCGTGGTTGTGTTGAGCGGACACGGCGCTCGCGCACAGTACCGAAAGCACAAATGTGAGACTCGCAGCAGTACGACGCTTGATCGATTTGCAGGAGATGTTCCCGCAAAGTCGCAAGGACGCAAAGATGGCGTTGGGCAAATCGTACATCACATCATCTGGCCGAGGCGGCGCATCGGAAGCCTACGTGCTCGGCCGCATTTTCGGGTGCGTGGCTATCGCGGTATGTCACGCGGAGGTTTATTGCCGAACCTCCAAAGCTTCCGCCCCGCAGCGCCCGGCGGGTCTTTACCTGGAGAAAATCGTCAGCGGTCGATTGATTCGTTCTCGAGTGGCTTGTCGGATACTTGCCCCATTCGTCGGCGAGAAATTCCCAAACGTTCCCCGCCATGTCGTAGATCCAATATCCGTTGGGTTTATAACTCGCGACGTTGATCGGCGCCCCGTGGCCGGAACCAACGAAGTTCACAACCGTCTTGTCTGGCATGTCATCGCCCCACGGAAAGTCCTTTCCGGCAAGACCGCCCCGAGCAGCGTATTCCCATTCGGCCTCGGTCGGGAGGCGTTTGCCGATCGAGCGACAGAACGCGGCCGCGGCGTGCCAGGTGACGTAAACGACCGGGTGCTGTTCCTGACCCGCAGGGAATGTTCCGTCCGTCCAGTGTTGAAGGTACTTGCCGTTATGGAGCGAGGCCGCGATCTTATCCTTCCGCCACTCGGGATTCTTGTCGATGAACCACTTGAAAGCTTTATTCGTGACCTCGGTCTTGTCGATGAGATACGAGGCGAGCGTCACTCTATGCTTCGGAGCTTCTTCTTCGAACAGGGCCGCGCGTTTGACGTTGAACTTCTGCTGCAGCTTCGGAATGTCGGCGGCATCAGTCCCCATCTCGAACGTAGCGCCGGGAATATACGCCATCGCGGCCGACGCGACCGGCCGCTGCGCCGTGACGCAGAATGCGAGAAACAAGATCAGAGCAAGTACTCTCATTTGATACCGAACATAACGCGGGGATCGCGGAGCCTGCGGTGATCTT
>CAMLKY010000040.1 GCA_946480545.1 uncultured Acidobacteriota bacterium | reverse complement strand
GCCAGGTCGTAGCCGTACTGGGTGAGGTTGCCCAGCGCGTCGACGGTGGCGATCGGACTGCTGCCGACGTACCAATCGATTGGCATTCTTGCTCCGCTGCTCCTGGCGCTCTGCCGGCGACTCCGCGATCGCCACGACATCGCCGTGGTCACCAACGACATCTTCACGAAAGAGGACGCCGAGTTTCTCGTTCGCCATCAGGCGCTCGCGCCAGAACGGATCGCGGCCGTCGAGACCGGCGATCGCCGCCTGCGCTTCCGTCGAGAGGTTGTTGCCGACCATGACGATTAGATCACCCTGAGTCTCGCCCAGCATCCGGCTAAGCGTCTCGATCTCGTCCATCTCGATGCCGAGCTTTTGCACGACATCATCCGTGGCTGCATCAGCGAGCACAAGTGCGAACGCATCATACGAATTGGGATTGATGTGCACGAATTGTTTCGCTTGAGCGGTAAGTCTGATCGGCGTGTCGTTAACAACGATCAGGTTTGCTCCGCCGTTCCGAACAGCCTGCCGGATCTGCTTGCCCGTGTATGTTTGTTCTTCTTCAGGCTCGCCCCCGATCAGGAGAATCGTTTTTGCGTAACGAATATCCTTATGCGTTGTCAGCGGCACGCTGAGATTGTCGAAGATCGAGGAAAGATCGTAGCTGTCGGCGACGGCAAAGTTGTCTGACTTGATAACCTCATTGGCGAAACGTCGCAGCGTAAAGACAGACTCATTGGTCAGCCGCGGGCTAGCAATTACGCCTACCGAGCTTCCGAAGCTACTAAGCTTGTCGCTGGCAAAGCGGATCGCATCGTCCCACGTCGCGGGTATGAGCTTTCCACCCTTCGAGTAGCGGATCATCGGAGTCTTTATCCGATCCGGATGATTCACGAACTCATGGCCAAAGCGGGCTTTGACATCGAGGAATTCGCCGTTCAGGCCGTTTACATAACGGTCGCGTGCGACGATACGGTGAACGTAGCCGCCTCGCGAACCGATCGAAAGCTGCATGCCGTCCGAGCTATATGGGTCAGTCGAGATCGTCTGTTCCAGTTCCCATGGGCGCGTCTCGTGTCGATATACGCCGTCAAGCAGCGTCCCGGTCGGGCAGACCTCGATACAATTTCCGCACTGTGAACAGTCGAGCCATCCGCCGTACGTTCCGATCACCGTGTTCACGCCGCGGTTTCCGGCCTCGATCGCATCCTCGCCCATCCACTCGTCACAGACGCGTGTGCAACGCTTGCAAAGGATGCATCGCTGCGGATCGTTCGCGACCATTGGCGATAGATATTTTTCGGGCGCGACATTCTTGCCTTCGGTAAAACGTTCCTCGACGTCGCCCCAATCGAAGATCACTTCCTGCAGCTCACATTCGCCGCCGCGGTCGCAGACAGGACAATCCAGCGGATGGTTGGTGAGCAGAAACTCACCCATCGCACGTTGTGCCTTTTCGATCTCAGGGCTTTGGGTCGTGACGACCATTCCGTCTGTGCAGGTGATCGTGCACGAGGTCTGCAGCTTCGGCATCTTCTCGATCCGAACAAGACACATCCGGCAGGACGCCTGGGGCGCGAGATCCTTGTAATAGCAAAACGACGGGATGTTATGCTCGTTGTCGCGGCAAACGTCGATCAGGACCGCACCCTTTTCGGTCTCGATCTCGCGGCCGTTAATCGTAATTTTGATCAGCTCTTTTGACATTGAACAGCGTCCGCGGTTTTATTCCTCGGTCTTCTTTCTACGCGTGGCCTTCTTCGGCGCGGCCTCCGCTGCCGCTGAATCCGCCGCCACCGCTTTAGTCTTATGTTTCGGACGGCTCTTGCCGTAGCTTCCGGCGAAGATCTTGCCCCGCCGACTTCTCTTATCACCTTTTCCCATAAGTTCTCCTATGTTCGAACGACAAGCTAAAGCTTGCGCTCCGAACTCCGTCAAACGTTACTTGCGTAAATATCGGTCCTCTCGTGCAGCCACTTCTTGAAGTCATCGGGGAACTGCTTGATGGCGCTCTGGATCGGCCATGCGGCAGCATCACCCAACGGGCAGAACGATTTACCTTCGATGTTGTCGCAGATGTCGAGCATCAGTTGTGCGTCCGGCGTGCACCAGCCGCACGACTCGTGCTTGTAAAACTCGGTGAGGTTCTTTGTCGACTCCATGATGTCGACCGTTTCATCCATCACCATCATCCCGCCGGTCCCGACCATAGATCCGGCAGTGACGAGACCCTCGTAATCCAGCGTCACATTCTTACCGAGGATCTGCCCGGCATTCATGATGTAGACACTCGAGCCGCCCGGGATCACCGCTTTTAGCTTCTTATCATCGCGTAGCATGCCGCCGCAGTCCTCGAAGATGAACTTCTCCATATCGGCATAGCCCATCGGAAGCTCGTAGACGCCCGGCTTTTTGACGTGGCCGCTGATGGACCAGAGCTTCGTGCCGCCCGATTTCTCGGTGCCGAGATCGCGCCAGGGAATTCCGCCCATCTCGATGATCTGCGGGATCGAGGTGAACGTCTCGACGTTGTTCACGACCGTCGGACATGCGTAAAGGCCCTCGACGGCAGGGAACGGGGGCTTCATCCGTGGATGTCCCCGATATCCTTCAAGGCTCGAAAGAAGAGCGGTCTCCTCCCCGCAGATGTAAGCACCCGCACCGGTGTGCGTGTGTATGTCGAAGTCGAGCCCTGAGCCGAAGATGTTCTTTCCGAGGATACCTGCGTCGCGCGCTTCAGCGATCGCGACATCCATGATGTCGATCAGATACTTATACTCGCCCCGAGTGTAGATGTAACCGGTGTTCGACCCGAGTGCCCAGCCGGCGATGATCATTCCTTCGATCAACGCGTGCGGATCGCCCTCCATCAGGTACCGGTCCTTGAATGAACCGGGTTCCGACTCGTCGGCATTACAGACGACATACTTGGGCTTCGGCGAATCTTTCGGCACGAACGACCACTTCATCCCGGTCGGGAATCCTGCACCACCGCGCCCGCGCAGGGCACTCTTTTTTACTTCTTCAATGATGTCGGCGGGCGCCATCTGGAGCGCCTTTTTCAAATTCGCGTAGCCGCCCATATCCCGGTACACCTTCAGCGTGTGCCCGTCCTGGGTGAGAATACGCTTCAACGAAAGTGGCTCGCAGCCGATTGCTCTAATTTCCATACGAAGCTAGCGGACCCACGTCCGCCAAAAATCTACAGTCCCAAATCCCTCTGAATGATCGCCGTGTCGGTGTACTGTCTGAATCTCACGATCTTTCCCTCGCGAAATTCCCACTCATGTGCAAACGGCACGCTGATGCTCTTTCCTGTTCCGAGGAATTTCCCCGAATAGGTGCCGGTAGAGATCACGTTGTTGTCGCCGCCGTCGACGATCTTTTTCGCAACGACCGTAAATCCCTCCCACTCAGTACCGAGCTTCATGAAGACATTCTCGAGGATGGCGTTGGGTCCGGTGTATGTTCCGCCGTACATGAAGCCTTCCGCCTCCGTCCACTCGATGTCGTCGTGAAAAGCTGCGAGGACCGTCGGCACGTCGCCACGCGCAAAGGAATCGTACAAGTTACGAATGATCTCACCGTTTGTCATGGGTTACTTGCACGCCTCGAGGATCTCATCGACCTTGTCCTTCGTCAGGTCCTCGTAGTAATCAAACCCGATCTGCATCATCGGAGCGGTTCCGCAGCTTCCAAGACACTCGACGAGAGACACGGTGAATTTCCCATCAGCTGTAGTCTCTCCCGGATGAATACCGAGCTTCGAACAAATATGTTCCGTGATCTCGGGCTCGCCCATGATCTTGCATGAAAGCGTTTTGCAGATCTGGATGTGATGACGTCCGACGGGGCGAAGATTGATCATCGAGTAGAACGTCGCCGTCTCCCACACGTCCGTGACCTCTATATCCAGAAAGCGCGCGAGAAAATTTACTCCGGCGTTGTCGATGTAACCGCGCTCGCGCTGAACGACTAGAAGAAGCAACGGGATCAACGCCGAACGTTTCCGCTCCGGCGGATACTTCGCGACATGCGCCTCCATCTCCGCAATGACCTCGGGAGAAAACTCCGCAATCTCGTCGGTCTTGACGACCTTGTCCGTGTAAGAAGTTGGTGTAGCTGCCGCCATTTTACGCTGCAATCCTCTTTTCGAATTCCGCGACTTTACTCTCGATCGTCGTGAGATCTACTCGAACATTTTCTCGGAGAATCAGTGAGTCGCTCAAATCACCAAGACTGTCGCGAATCTCTTTCGGCTCACGACGAACTTCTTCTGAGAGGCGATTCGCCTTCTTCAATCGGATCTCGGCAGCCGCAAGCCGGTTCGACATCCGAAACGAGACCATCATCTGCTCCATGTTCTCCTCGGTGTTTAGTCCGAGAGGCTGTGTAGTTGTCGCATCTTAGTTCGTTTTTCCTTCGAGAATATGTACGCGATTATCTAGGCGCTTTAGCGTTTGTGTGTCCTCGATCACCACGCTCGCGACGCTTTCGAAACGACCCGTCAGATGGTCGACCTTCGCATTCAACTTGCCGACGTTGGTCTTCAGCACCTGCACGTCCGTCTTCAGCACCTGCACGTCCGTCTTCAGCACCTGCACGTCTGCCTTCACGTCCTTCATATCCGCCGCAAGGTCGTCGACCTTGAGAATCACGGTTTTTAAAAGACGTAGTACCTCGGCCATATTATTTTCTTGAGGCATTGTGGGAGTCCTCCAAGTTTATTTAGTTATCGATCTATCTCACCTAACACAATATCCAAACTTCCAATGATGGCGACGACGTCCGCGACCATCTCGCCTTCGCTCATCACCGGCAACGCAGAAAGGTTCACGAAGCTCGGTCCGCGGAAATGCACCCGATCCGGTTTCGGGCCGCCATTCGATTTCATGTAAACACCAAGCTCGCCCTTAGACGCTTCTATCGGCATGTAAACTTCACCTGCCGGAACATTGAAGCCTTCGGCGACGATAAGGAAGTGGTGGATAAGCGAATCCATATGCTTCCGCATATCGTCTCGATCCGGCAGCACAACCTTGGGGGCGTCAGCTTTGATCGGCCCCGGACGCAGCCGTTCGAGAGCCTGCCGCACGATCTTGTGGGATTCATAGAGCTCGCGCATTCGAACACGGAACCTTGCCCACACGTCTCCATCGGTTTCAACGGGCACGTCGAAGTCGTACGTTTCGTATCCGGTGTAAGGATTGTCGCGTCGAAGATCCAGATCGACGCCGCTGCCCCGCAAGCACGGTCCGGTCAGACCCCAGTCGATGGCGTCTTCGGCGGAGATGATCCCGATACCCATCGTCCGGCTCTGCCAAAGAGTATTTCCGCTGACCAGAGTCTCGAATGTATCCATCGCCTCAGGGAAGTCCTCGAGGCCGGGAGATCCATCATCAACCCGCCGATACGAAAGTAGCTTGGCGTCATTCGACCGCCTGATGCGGCTTCGATCAGATTGAGGATCTTTTCCCGCTGCCGGAAGCAGTAGAAGAATACTGACATCGCACCGATATCAAGGGCGTGCGTCCCGAGCCACACCATGTGCGAGGCGATTCGCTGAAGCTCGCACATCAGCACGCGAATCGTCTGTGCCCGTCGAGGGATCTCCAGTCCGAGCAGTTTTTCTGCCGCCATCACGTAGGCGAGGTTATTGCCTAGCGGATTCAGATAATCCATCCGGTCCGTGATCACGATGCCCTGCTGATACTTCTTGTACTCGAACAGCTTCTCCATTCCCGTGTGCAGGTAGCCAATGTCGGGAATAGCCTTTACGACGAGCTCGCCATCCAGACGCAGATCCAGCCGAAGCACGCCATGAGTGGAGGGGTGCTGCGGGCCCATAGATAAGGTCATCTGCGACTCGAGCGATTTGTCGAGTACGTCAAAGCCGGGAACGTTTTCTACTGCAGTACTCATTTCCATTTTGGATTTTGGATTTTGGATTTTGGATTGAAGAGTTGGTCGCACGGCCAATCCAAAATCCAAAATCTAAAATCTAAAATCGGTCTAGTTCATGCTGTACGGCTCATAACCGCGCAGCGGATAGTCCTTTCGCAGGGCGTGACCGTCGAAGTCGCTTGGAAGAAGGATCCTCCTAAGGTCCGGATGCCCATCGAACACAACGCCGAAAAGGTCAAACGTCTCTCGCTCATGCCAGTCGGCTGTCCTCCAGATCGAGGTCACCGATTCGACATGCGGATCGTCCTCGCTGAGCAGAACCTTGAGCCGGAGCCGGTTGTGATGTTTCGTCGAGAACAAATGATAATTGACCTCGAATCGCGGGTCTTCTTCCGGCCCGAGATCGGCTCCACAGACGTCCGACAAAAGATCGAATCCCTTCTCGTGTTTCAGGAAAGTACAGACCTCGGTCATCGATTCGCGCGGGACGACCACTGTCGTCTCGCCGTGAGCCTCGATGACATCCGACACCCATTCCGAGTTCTTTGATCTGAGACTTTCGACGAACTCTCGAAGCTTTTCAGTCATAAAATTTGAACATATACCGCAGAGACGCTGAGGCACAGAGGGCTCGAGACAAAAATCTCTTCTCTCTGGTCTCCGCGTCTCTGCGGTGAAAACTACTTTAAGACGACCGCCGTCGTTCGTGACGCGAAGGTATCGTATACGGTCGTGAAACCTGCTTCTGCGCCACTTCGATCTCGGTTTCTCTTTCGAGCGCCGTTCCCTCCGTAACCGGCAATGTGCCCGGTACGATAGAAACACGTGATTCTTCTTCGAAAGTGTCCCGACGATCCTTCACTGATTCCTTCATGATCTTGTCCTGCAGCATCGTTATCGCATGGACAAGCATCTCGGGTCGCGGCGGGCACCCGGGAACATAGATATCTACCGGAACGATCTTATCGACACCCTGGACGATCGCGTAATTGTCGAAAACGCCACCCGACGTTGCACACGCGCCCATGGAGATCACCCACTTGGGCTCCGGCATTTGATCGTAGATACGCCGGAGCACCGGGGCCATTTTCCTCGAGACACGCCCGGAGACGATCATCACATCTGCCTGGCGCGGGCTCGCTCGAAAAGTTTCGGCTCCGAATCTCGAGAGATCGTTGCGGGCCGAGACGGTGTTCATCATCTCGATAGCGCAGCATGCGAGACCGAAGGTCGCCGGCCAGAGGCTACTCTTGCGGGCCCAGTTGACGACCGCGTCGAGCTTGACGGTTACAACGTCCGGAAGCGATTCAAATAATGTATTTTCTAAACCCATCTTATGATTTGGATTTTGAATCTTGGGTTTTGGATTGCCGAAAAAACCAAGCTCCAAAAGCCATTAAGCCGCCATTCTGGCAGGCTGGACGGCTTGCTCGCGCCGCCGCTTCGCCATCAACTTTGCTTCTTCGCGAGCCTCCGCACGAGCCTGTAGGCCCCAGTCGAACGTTCCTTTCCGCCACACATAGATGTAGCCCACGATCAGCGTCCCGATAAAGACCATTATCTCAACGAACGCGATCATCCCGTACGCTATGCCGCTCAACTGCTGCTGTGCAAGAAGGCTTTTGAAGGCTACTGCGAATGGGATGATGAACAGGACTTCGATGTCGAAGAGAAGAAAGATTACAGCGACCGTGTAGAACTTGATCGAGTAGCGGTCGCGTGCCGATCCGACAGGGTCCTTTCCGCATTCGTAAGGCATCAACTTCGTCGCCGTCCGCTTGCGAGGCCCGATAAGTTGGGTGACGAGGAGTTGACTAACCGCAAAGCCCACCGCAACCAGGAACATGATCCCGATCGGGGCGTAATCCATCAGATTGTGTTCAGCCATTGGAATTCCTTAAACGATCTCCGGCCCGGGTCGCGTTGGGGATCACGCGTCACATAAGCACGGGAACGAAACTGTCGGCACAAAGTAAATCGTAAGTTAACAGGGTAGGTGTGTCAAGGCTTCGAACATCGCCGCAAACGCAGATAAAATCGAGCTATTTTTTAGTTTAGCGGCTTTGGACGTGAGGCTAAATCTATTGACCCGGATCGCCGGCCTATGTTAGATTTTTTATGGCGAAATATCCCTCGCTGCTGTCCCGCCTCACTATCCATTTCGTGAAACCGTGATTACTGGCTACAACACCGACGTAGAGTTCGAAGGCGTAACTTACCACGTGCAGACCGAAGACAAAGGTCTCGCGAAGCCTATAATTCTGTCTCTTGTCTACGATCGTGGAACCATTCTCGCGAGCAAGCGGCTGCCCTACGACGATCTGTTGGAAGGGGAATTCGACGAAGACGTTCTCGCGGCCCGATTGTCGCGTCAGCACACGCTTATCTGTGCCGCGATCCAGGCCGGCCGGATCGAGGACCTTCGGCAGATGACGCTTCGTGAATCGGTTGCGGCGGCTGATGCCGAGAAGCCCGTTTTCGTCGAGACCGATTTTTCGAAGAAGGGTCCGAACGGCGAGCCGGATGAATTCGAAGAGCTGTTCTTGCCAATCCCGAAACCCGTATTTGGCGGCATCCTCGATGTGCCCGTTAAGCGTCCGACCATCGAACCGATAGCTCGGCCCGCGATCGCCCTTTCCGACGAAGACGTGATAGTCCCCGCCGAGGCGGTCGAGATCGTCAGCGACATGATGGGGAAAGACCGCCCAATAAACAACAAGCTCAGCATCGAACTGCTCGGCGAGGCGAAATTCAAGGGCGGCGAACGCAAGAGTGTGACCTTCATGGTTTGCCGCGGAACCGACCGCAAGGTCGTGACGATGGCGCAGGTGATGGTCAAGATCCTCGGATCCAGCTTTCGGCCGCTCATCTTCCATGCTTCGACCGATGAAAATGGGCTAGCGAAGATCAATCTCCAGTTGCCGAACTTCACGTCCGGGCGAGCTGCATTGCTTGCAAGAGCGGTAAGCGGTGGTGAAGAGGTCGAGCTCAGACGAGCGATCACCCACGGGTGACAATTGAACTAACCACGCCGTTGCGAGAAAATCCTTGTAAGGATGGAAATCACGGTTAACGGCGAAATTAAAAGGCTCGATGAAGAGGTCAGTGTGCACCGCCTTCTCGAGCTTTTGTCATTGCCGCCAAGGCGCATAGCCATAGAATTGAATCGGCAAGTCATTAGAAAGCAGGATTGGGAGACAACCCTGATCAGGCCCGATGACAAGATCGAGATCGTCCACTTCGTCGGAGGAGGATGATCTCCCTTATCCGTACAAACTGAAAGCTGAGATTCGAACGCGTGTTAGCTTTCACCATTCAGTTTGTTCGGAAAGCTGGTCATTGCGTTCTCTATGTCGTTGCGTAGAATCTAAGCTGCATATGTCAGATGTTTTTGAATTGGCGGGGAAATCATTCTCTTCGCGCCTGATCATCGGAACGGGGAAGTATCGTTCTTTCGAAGAAATGCAGGCCGCCCACCGGGCTTCAGGTGCGGAGATGGTAACGGTGGCCGTCAATCGCGTACCGCTGGATCGCAAGACCGAATCGTTCCTCGACTATCTCGATCCGAAAATGCAGATACTGCCCAACACCGCGGGGTGCTACGACGCGGAGCATGCGATACGGACGTCCAGACTCGCCCGCGAGGCACTTGAAACCGACTGGGTAAAGCTTGAGGTGATCGGCGATCCGGTAACGCTTCTTCCGGATAACGAACAGACACTCGCGGCCGCACGTGTCCTCGTCAAAGAGGGGTTCATAGTTCTTCCGTACTTTACCGACGATCTCATAATGGCGAAGAAGCTGCTCGACGCCGGCTGCCCGGCAGTTATGCCGCTTGCCGCACCGATCGGATCCGG
>CAMLKY010000039.1 GCA_946480545.1 uncultured Acidobacteriota bacterium | reverse complement strand
TCGTGCAGTTCGTGCAGTTCGTGGTTTGGTTTCTAAATCACAACCACGAATCACACGAAACACACGAACGACAGTAAGAGAAATTTCTTCTTTTCGCGTATTTCGCGGGCTGAATTCTTGATTGGGTCTTGCGACTAATTATTCCTAAAGTTATAAACGATCTGCCCCGTCGTATTCGCGGCGTCGGTTCGCATTTTGGATTGGCGGGCGGCGCTTTCGGCGGCGGAGCGGAGGAGGGGATGGCCGCTGACGGCGCGGGCTGATACGACGTTGCCGTTCGAATCGACAGAGACCTGAACTCGTACCTGACCTGAAGCACCCATCTGCCTGGCGATCGGTGGATAGACCGGTCGCGGTAAACTCACTGCCATCCCATTCAGCACTCCTCCGTTCAGATTCCGACTCGGCGTCGACTGCGGCCGCGGCGTTGGCGAGCCGGGACGAATGATCGTCGGCTGCGGCGTCGGTATCGGCGTTCGGCTCGGAGTCGGGGTCGCATCGTCATCCGGTGTCGGCGACGGACTCGGGCTGGGGCTCGGACGCGGTGTCGGAGTCGGCGTTCGAGTGTTTGTATTTACGTTGGTGTTGACGTTCGTATTCGCGTTGAAATTCGCGTTGAGGTTGAAGTTGAAATTTGTGTCGATCCCGAGATTGGTGTTCGCGTTGATGTTCACATTCGCGTTCGCATTGGCGTTCACGTTCGAGTTTGCGTTGTCGTCGCGCGTCAGGAACCACGCTCCCGCGCCCAAAACACCGATCACCGCAAGCGTCCCGATAATCGTAAGCACGACGACCTTCGCCGTGTTGGATCTCGGTGGCGGCTGGTAAGGTGGAGCAACGCGTGGTCGCGGCTGATCACGCTGCTGATCGTAGGTCGGCACGACGATCCGGGGAGGGTCCTTTCGCGTATCGTCGACGTCCGGCGGAACCGGAATATTCCGACGCACAACCGTTACCTCGCCCGGGTCCTCATCGGATGCGTCCTCGATACTCTCACTCGGCATCGTGACGAACTTCGGCTCCTCTTCCTCGAGCAGGGGAGTTCCATCCTTCATACAAAAGCGAAGGATCTCCTCGTCGTACCGCGTTCCGCATGTCGGGCAATATTTCATACTTGTTTGATGTCGGATTGTAGGAATGTTGTAACACAAGATAATCCGAGTTTCGAGTTTCAAGTTCCGAGTTTCTAGTTCCTTGTCACGGGTTGTTGTTCCCGACTACGAGGGTCTCTCGTCGATGCGCAAGACAAAGTCCCGAGCGCTCGTATGAGACTCGGGACTCAACTGCGGAAACTAGAAACTAGAAACTAGGAACTAGAAACTAGACGTTATTGTATCCGGTACGCTGCCGTGATGGCCAAACTGCGAAGTCCATCTTCCTGTCGCCGTCGTAGTCCGCCGGTTGCGGGATATCGCCGTTCGTTCCCCATTGAAATGCATGCATCTGGAGATCTGTGCTGCGGCGAACATAGAACACGCCGGTCGACGGACGCCACACTGCGAGGTCGGTTATCGAATCGCCATCGTAATCGCCCGGGACGACCTTATCCGTAGGCAGGCCCCACTGGATCGAATCGTCGAAGCCATAGTTGTAATTGCTCTTCAGGATCCACCACACATCGCCACCCGCCGTCGGACGCACGATCGCGATGTCCGTCGCCGTGTCACCGTCGAAATCGCCCGAGATCGGGATGTCGTTATTTGCACCCCACCGCATCGACTGCACCGTCGCATCACTGCTGCGAAGTATATAGAACGTAGCGTCCGAGCCACGGAAAACCGAGATATCATTCCGCCCGTCGGCATCGAAATCGCCGGGTACTGCGCGGTCTCCGGGGACGCCCCAGGGCTGCGACGCGAAATTAGTTCCGGGCGAATCCTGGTCCAGTCCGTAGTACCAGGTGTTCGTGCTCTGACGGTAGACGCTCACATCGCTCTTGCCGTCACCCGTGTAATCATTGCCTCCTGTGACGATGTCGCCGACGGTACCGAAACTCCTGACGACCGGAGAATCTGTCTCGGAGTTGATCGACCACCAGCTTGAAACCGAGCTCGGCCGGTAGACCGTCAGATCGGCGAGACCGTCATTCGTGATATCGGTACCCGATTGTCGACAGTTTCGAAGGTACGTAACTTTGAGCTTGTAGAGCGGGCAGCCAGTGTTCGGCTCGATCTCATTCACCACTATGCTGTAGGCGGCACCGGGTCCGACACTGAACGAATATGATCCGCGGTTGATGGTGCTGTAGCCCATATCGCCGATAACATTCGCCGCCGGGTTGGCCGGATTGTAATTTGAGTAAGCCACCGACTGGGTCTGATTCCCGGCACATCCGGTGAAATCTATCTCGACACGGACACAGACGGTTTCATTGTAGGGGTTGACGAAATTGTGCGTATCCCGCCGGACCGCGCTGTTGTTTTCGAGCCCACCTGAATCGCCTAGGCACGTCGACGGCTTGCCGTCACGGGTAAGCCGCCCCGCCTGCTGTACATCACCGGCGTTGAGCGAGCCTTGGATCATAGCGGGATTCTCGGCCCGGACGCAGGAAAATTGTGCGAGCGCCGCCGGAGCGGTTAACGATATGTAAACCAAGACGATAACAAAAAGGGAATAAATGGATTTCATAGTCTTAAAACTCTCCTCTATCGATCGGACCGCGTGTACTTTCCGCGTTCTCATACATAAATGCGGTCGGGCGGCAGAAAAACTATCATCCGAGGAAAATTTTTTTTCGAAGGTGGTCTTCTAGAACTCGAGACGGAAGCCAAAGATCGGCAACCGCCTATTTTCTCTGAGGAATTGCGGCGTTGCGCTGTGGAATTCGTAGTTTGGCTGGACGACACTGTCGTGGTTCGTGATATTGAAAATGTCGATGTAGGGTGCAAAAGACCAGCGACGGAACCCGAAGCGCTTCTCGCCTCGAACATCCAGGCTGGCAAAGTCCGGCAGGCGAAGCGCGTTTATATCCGTCAGGGCGGTGATCCTCTGAAGAAACAGACCGGTCATAGGTATCGCTTCGATCGGCGTGCGGCGTGTATAGGGAAGTCCCGTCGCCACCCGGTATTTCGCGGCGATGCTGAATCCACTGAAGCGGGTTATGCCGATCAGCGTTAGTTGATGCGGCCGTTCAAAGTCGGATGCGAACTCGGGACCGCCATCGAAGAACCGGCGACGCGAATCGAGGAACGAGTACGATGCCTGTCCGGAAAAGAAACCGGTCAGAGCTTTTTGTACAGAGAGCTCTATCCCCCGCGCTTCGCCGCTGCCCGAATTGAAATGATCGCCGGTGAGTACAAACGAGGATGTCGGAAATAGTGGCTGTACGATCAGACGGTCGTACGTCTTTCTAAACGCCTCAACGCGGACGCGAACATCATCGCGCGGCTGCCATTCCGCACCGGCGATCACGTGAGTCGAGCGTTGGTGTCCGAGCTCGCGATTCGAAGGCGTCAGCGACAGAACAAACAGTGACGGCGGCTGGCGATAGACACCCGCCGCGAAAGTCAGTGCGATGTTCGATTGGATCGAGTACCTTGCCGCAAGGCGGGGACTAATAGCGGTGTCGCCCGACACGCCATAGTGGTCGACCCTAATGCCGGGTGTGATCGCCAATGACCGCACCGGACGCCATGTTGATTGGAGATAGCCGTACGCCGAAACAGTCGTGTCGAGAACGAATCGATTCTCGCGTACCGGCGCGTTGAATTCTTCTTCCAGCGGGCTGAAGAACTCTCCCGTATTTTCGAACGAGTGATATCTGGCCTGGTCAAGATAAGCCCCGCCTCCGGCCGCGATGTCGATCCGGCTCGAGATCGAGACAAGCACGTCTTCCTTGATACCGAATTGCGAATCCCGCAGATCGCGGGATCGCTGAAGTACGGGTGTGAACGGACGAAAGAACGTACCGTCGTTGTGAGCGATCGCTCCCCAGATGGTCGTACGTGCGAGCGCGTCGGACCCGATCGTCGAGGAGAGCGTTCCTCCGAAGACATGCCTCTGTGACGTCCGACGGGTTCGTAACCTGTCGGTGCGACGGTCGATGTTCAACGCCTGGTCGTCGGTCTGATCGAAGGCCTCGAACATGTTGAGAGCCGTAAACGAAAGTTCGTGTCGGGACGAGAGGTCGTAATCGAACTTGTTGGTGAAATCCCACGTCCTCGGATATCCGATGATCCCGAGATCGGCAATTCCCGCGACATCGAGCGCGATATCGATGTAACTGCGTCGACCGGAGATCAGCCAGCCGCCCCGGTTTCCGAACGGTACCTCAAGAGTTCCGCCGGCCGTCCCGGAATCGGCGAACAGTACGCCCTGTATTCGTTCACGATTTGCCTCGCGAATACCGACATCCAGCGCCGAGGACATCCTGTCACCGTAACGTGCACCGAACCCACCCGCCGAGAATTCCGCTCGTTCGAATACATCTGCCGCCAGGATCGCGGCCCGCCCTCCACGCTGGCCGTCGTACGTATCGGTGAAGTATGTAAAATCGGCGACCGGGATATTGTCGACAAAGGTCAGGTTCTCATCCGATGTTCCTCCGCGCACGATCAGGTCCGCGAACTCGCCTGAAGCGGCGCTGACGGAGGGTTGTGAGTTAATAGCACGCAGCGGATCGCCGGCCGTTCCGGGAGTCATCCGTAGATCTTCGCGGCGCAGCGTCACGTTGCTGACCGTTTGCTGATCATTGAGCGCAAAGATCTCGTTGCGGACATCTACGCTTTCACTGATCGTGATCTGGAGTTCGAAATTGACGACGGTCGTTCGATCACCGGTGATGGAGATCCCGGCGAGGATCAAAGATTGGAATCCTGCAGCCCCGGCCCGGAGATCGTACACGCCCGGACGAACTCGGGCCCGGTAGATGCCCTCATCGTCGGTGGTAGCGATCTCCGCTCCGTCGCGAGCGAACGAGATGATTGCACCCGCTATCGGCTGTCCGGTCGACCGTTCGGTGATACGTCCTGTTAGAGTCCCGGAGCTTGTCTGAGCCACCCCGTAACCGCACAGCCCAATTCCAACAAGAGCGAAGGCGCAAACAAATCGTTTCATAAGCGGTCAAAGCTCCTAGTCCCTAGTCCCTAGTCCCGGGTCCCAAGTCCCAAGGGCCGAGTCCCGAGTCCCAAGTCCTCAAGACTCCCAGGTCCCAAGTCCCAAGAGTCTCAGGTCCCGGCCGGCGGTCCTCGTCTTGAGACTTCTGGGACTAGGGACTAGGGACCTGGGACCTGGGACTTGGGACTAGGGACTAGGGACTTATCGGTTATCGGGTGTTTCTTCGGGCTCCTCGTCCTCGGTGTCTTCAGGATCGAGCACGACGCCGTATGTTACCAACAGATCTTCGACTTCTTTCTCGGTCGTGTAATCCCAGGCGTTGTCACCATCTTCGTCGCGGAGGTTCACATCGGCTCCGGCCTGGAGAAGGAGGCGGACGTTTTCGAGATTGTCGGCGTCGGCTGCGCTCATCAGAGCGGACATTCCTTCTTCGTTCTGGACGTTAAGCTCCGCACCTGCATCGATCAAAAGCTTCAGCACTTCGGGCTTTGCTTCGTGCGCCGCACGAATCAGCGCCGTGTCACCATTCTCTGCAACGCGATTTACTTTAGCACCATGTCGCAAGAGAAGCTCGACGAGTTCGACCGGGGTCTCGTCGTCGATCATCATCAGCGGCGTCACTTTGTCTTCGTTTCGCGCGTTGACCTTCGCACCAAAATCCAGCAGCAGCTTTACCATTTCGACGTTGCCATTCTCGACTGCGGCGAAGATCGCTGTCGTACCATCCTCTTCGCCTGCGTTTGGATCTTCACCCCGGACGAGGAGATCGCGGACTTCCTCGAGCTCATCGTTTGAAACAGCAAGCGAGAGCGGCCGCTTATAGCTGACGGTGTTGACCGCGATCGCTCCGCCAACCGTGACCATCTGGGTTACGGCAAGCCGCAGATCGAGTTGATTCTTTACCGAACCAACAGAGACGTTCTCGATCGTAAGGCTGGCAAAGCCCGCGGTCGCTTCCGATCGGACAGAGTAGGTCCCATCCTCAACACCGTCGAACGAGTATTCGCCATCGGCATCCGAGACGGTACGTTTCACCGTTTGACCTTCGGCGTTCAGGAGCGAGAGGGTCACGTTCGGAACGACCGCGCCATTCTCATCGACCACAGAGCCCGATATCGCACCCTTGGTGCCGTTGGAGCTGTCAGGTTTCGCGCGCTTGGCCGAGTCGTCACATTCTGCGATCGAGGCAGGAGAATTAGGTCCGGGCAGCGGCGCACCGCCCTGGGCGTAGGTCATGCTTGCGAGGCTAAGTGATGCCGTCATCACCCCCGCTGCCATCAGCGGGGCGCGTCTGGTGATTCGGACCAACTGATCGGCGTAGACGGGAGCTTTAGTTTCGGGATGCTCAATGTATCGAATGCAGATCCCGCCGCGCGCACGACGAACCAGTTTTTGTGCGTCGCGGCGTGTCATCGTCGACAGGTCACTAACGTGTTTCGCGCAGTGGCTGCAAAAACGCACCGTGTCATTTCCAAACATTTGATCCCACGATTCGGTGCACGGACTGGTAACCCGGATCGAGTCGGTCATTTTCTTTTTCATAGACTTCTCCTCACACAGCAGTACTTCAACACAAGTCCAAAAGGGCTTGTCAGCTTAGACAATCTCGTTACTTAATTGTTCCGGACGGAACCTCAGGTTGTGCCTGCACAAAGGATGCAGTGAGAATTTTATTTGGTTGCATTGGCGGCAGGGAATATTTTCCGAGTGGATCGATTAGTGCTGTTCGTGATCTTTCGTGTCTTTTCGTGGTTCCAGGTTTTCGGCGCTTAAGAACTGAAACCACGAACTAACACGAAGGAGCACGAAAGGTTGCCGAGATCTTGTGGATTCATGGTTGACGCTTCGGCTAGTAAGAACTGAAACCAGGAACGAACACGAAGGAACACCAAAAAAAGACACGAACGAAAAAGTCAGTTGATGTATTCATCCGCAGGTGGCGTCAGGAGTTGTTGTTCGGTCTCTTCCTCGAGATTCCAGATCTCGAACAACGCGGGCGGGCATTCGGTCACGAAACGGGATGGTTTTTGGAGGACAGTCTGGCGATTGTAATCGGTGATCATCAGTGGATAGGTGATGTACAGCTCATCCTTTGCACGCGTTAGCGCTACGTACCAGAGGCGGCGCTCTTCTTCTTCGCTGTCTATCTCGCGCAGGCTTCTGGGCGAAGGGAACTTTCCTTCGGCCGCCCAGATTATGAACACGCACTTCCACTCGAGGCCCTTTGCCTGATGCACGCTCGTGAGCGTAAGCAGCTCGTCATCCTCACCGCCTGCGATGACGTCTTCGCCTGTGAGCGGCTGTGCCTCGGCAAACCGTTCGGTGGACAACAGCGCAAGCTCGGAGAGGAAGGTCTCAGTCGAATCGTAACGGTTGGCATACAACGCAAGCCCGCGGATATCCTCCGCACGCGAATCGGCGTTTTCGTAATTCTCCAAAAGGTACTGCTCGTATCCACGCTCCAGAATAAGCGCTATCTGCTTCGCCGGCTGTCCACGATACTCGTCGGAGACGAGCAAGTTGAGGAGTGCGACGAAGCTTTGCCACGAGCTGCTGCTTCTAAGCGACGCGGAAAGCGGGATCGTTCGCGACGCGGAGACGGGGAGACGCGGCGACTCGGGGATCTCGGCTGAGTCCCCCGATCCTGACAGCAGGGCCACGATGTCGCGCGCATCATCCCCGCGTCCCCTAGTCTCCCCGTCCCCGCGTCGCAAGTCATGCGTGGCTATCGACTCATAGATCCTATTAGCCGTCGCGCGTCCGATCCCCGGGATCATTTTCAGGATGCGCTTCCAGGCGAGCTCGTCTCTCGGATTCACGATCACGCGCAGGTACGAAATGACATCCTTGATATGAGCCTGTTCGAAGAACCTCACGCCCGACTGGATGCGATAGGGAATCCCCCGCCGGGAAAGCTCGAGCTGCAACTCGATCGAGTGATAGTGCGAACGGTACATCACCGCGATCTCCTCGAGTGGAGTTCCGTTGTCACGCAGATCCAGGATCCGCGCCGCGACGAATGCCGATTGCTGTTCGACGTCCGAGCAGGGAACCAGGGCGGGGAGAGACTCGTCGAATGAGGGATGCGGATTTTCAATTTCGGATTGCGGATCGCGGATTGCGGATTTCGTTAGATTGTCGTCCGACTCCGAACTACTCGCTGGCATAGGTACTGGTGAGGAATCCGCAATCCGAAATCCGCGATCCGCAATCGCCTGCCGCGCGGATTTCAGCATCTTTGGAAACTGCTTTCGATTATTGGCGATCGAAACATTTGCGAGTGCAAGAATCTCGGGTGTCGATCGATAGTTTGTCTCGAGCTTGTAGACCTCGGCTTCGGGATATCGTTTTGGAAACTCGTAGATGTTCGCAAAGTGCGCACCGCGCCAGGCGAAGATCGATTGTGCATCGTCACCGACGACCATCACGTTTCGATGCTTCACGGCCAGCAGGTCAATGAGCTCGGCCTGCAGCTTGTTGGTGTCCTGATATTCGTCGACGAGGATGTGCTGGAACTGCTCGGCGTAGACGTCCGATATCTCCTGCCGTTCGACAAGGAGCCGCTTCATGTTCAGCAGCAGGTCGTCGTAATCCATCACGTTCCGCTCGCGCTTGCGTTGCTGGTAGACGAGATCGACGCGTTTTATCTGTGCGGTGAGAAGCTCGAAGTACGGGTACTGGCGGATGATGACGTCCGCGACATCTGTATCGGTGTTCGTCGCGTAGCTGATAATGCTCTGTACGACCTCCGCCTTTGGGAAGCGTTTCTTTTTTGTATCGATCGCGGCGTCTTCGATGCACAGATTCAGCAGATCGCGTGCGTCCTCGGAATCGAGGATCGAGTAATTCGATTCATACCCGATCGACGTCGCGTGCCGCCTTAGCATCAGGTTTGCGATCCGGTGAAACGTTCCGCCCCACACGCGATGGACATTCTGTGAGCCGGTAAGGGTTTCGACCCTGCGAAGCATCTCGCGAGCCGCCCGGTTGGTAAACGTCGCAAGCATGATCCGCTGCGGCGATACACCCTGTTCGATCAGCCACGCAACCCGATACGTGATCGCCCGAGTCTTCCCGGTCCCCGCGCCCGCAACAACAAGTGCAGCCTTCGGCGGCGCTGTAACAACGCGAAACTGCTCGTCGTTCAGCTCCTGCTTATAACGAGTCAGTCTCTCAGGCAACCCGCCCTGATCGCGCTTGATTACGTACTTGGCCACAGGGAATAGTCTAGCGAGTCTGGCAGGAGAGTCTAGCGGACCCTAGTGCGATTGAGTTGGAAAGAAGGCGAGTCCTTTGTTCGTGTTCTTTCGTGTAGCTTAGTGGTTCCAGTTCTTACAAGCCTTAAGACTGGAACCACTAAATCACACGAAAGAACACCAACGAAATCATAGAGCTTCGGGGAACGTAAGCGTGTTCTGTGACTTCGGTGTATTCGGTGGTTAAAAACATAACCACCGAATACACCGAATCACCGAAACCTGTGAACGTGCTCAGGGGACGTACGAATTCGGTACCGGGACATCTCCTGTCGATCCGAACTGCTGTATCAGCACTCCGGCAGTTGATCTGTCGACGTACCAATTCACGTTCGACGGTCGGAACACTGCAGTGTCGAACTTGCCGTCGCCGTCGTAGTCGCCGGGTGATGGGATGTCACCTGTTGTTCCAAACGGGACTGCGTAGAACGAGAAGTCTTCGCTTCGTAAGATGAACCACTGTCCGGTCGAAGGTCTCCAGAATGCTACGTCCGATTTGCCGTCGCCGGTGTAATCACCCTGGACAGGTTTGTCTGCAGATTCACCGAACGTGAATGCGATCACACTCGATGAAGATCTCTTTACCCACCATTGTCCAAGCGAAGGTCTGTAGATAGCGA
>CAMLKY010000038.1 GCA_946480545.1 uncultured Acidobacteriota bacterium | reverse complement strand
CGGCGGCCATTATCAGCGTGATCCAGGAGACGAACCCCAAATTTCCATCGACATCCTTTATCCCGATGACGAGATAGAAAAATCTGGGAAGCAGAAGTGCGGCGGCGATCAACGGAATGAAGATCGTCTGGTTGAGAAAAAGGTTTCTCAGGTAGATCGCTATCAGTGACCATGTATCCGCGGACAGCAGTCCGGTGCGGGGGCTCATGTAGTTACTGTATTCGCGAAGATGTTGCAGCTCCTTCGGCTCAGGATTTGGGTCAGTGCCGTCGATCGCACATCCGCTTATCAAGTCTTCGATCGATTTGACGCCCGCAGTGGAAGCTCGACCAGACGTCGAGTCGGGCATATCGATGACAGAAGTCTCACCCTCGATGACATCCATGCCCGCGGCTTCCTCAGTCGCGATCACGGCCTTCTTTTCTTCGGATGAACCGGCCCGTAACTGTTGACGTAAAACCCAGGCGGAGAGCCAGGACCCGAGATAGCCGCCGCCAGAGACGGTAGAAAGGTAGTCGAACTTGGAGAGGACATTATTCTTCGCCAGAGACTGAACGATTCCGAGACCAAACGTGGCGCTGCGGATTCCGCCGCCGGAGAAACATAGAGCCGCAAGATTGTTCTTGTGGAACTCTTTGAACACCGCGTCCAGACCGGAGCCCCGGACCGTGCCGCCGCTTATGCTACGAAGTTCGTCCCTCAGGATTTGCTCCAACGACAGCGGCCTTATACGCGATAGAACCGTGTAAAAGATGTCGGGCAGACGGTCGGGATCGCTTGGTCCTTCCAGTTTTCCGAGAGCCTCTACGTGCTCCCATACCTCATCCTCGATCGCAAAACGCAGGGCGACCTCGGACAGCGATGGGATGCCGCCTTTCCCAAGGTGATAGTTAGCGAGGACATATGCAAACTTCCTGTCGTCCTGATTCGCCGCGTACTTGTTCCAGTACTCGAAGAACGGCCCAAGCCGCGCCTGCTCACTCTTGGAAACAGAAAGAAAGAACGGATCCAGTTTAAGGTACTCGAAGAAAACGGTTGGTTCGATCATTTGTGTCGTTAGGTCTAGTCAAGGAAGATTTCTGCTTTCTGCTTACCGCTTGATTCCCCAATATGCACCAACTGCGGCGAGCACGGTACCGAACCATGCCTTTGCCCCTTCAGTAAGCTCCGGAACAATTTCCTGCGCGAATAGGCCGAAATAGAAGATAGCGGCACCCGTAATGAACCAAGTCAACACGAATGCCAAGGGAATGGCTTTTTGGATCGTTCGGGCCAGCGAGCCGCTGGTCTCTGTTGTGAGGGCCAACCCTTCCGTTGGCCCGGTTTTTGGGTCGGCTACGGCAAGGAAACTCAGCGCAAATGCCGTTACAAGACCGCCAGCGGCGCTAAACGCGTACCGGACGCCGTCATCGCCCAGGATCTTCCCTTCGGGAAATATGATCCCGATGAGCGACGCCACGTAGATTCCGATTAGAAGTAACGAGAGTGCACTTACAAGGAGCAACTGCAGGTTCATTTTTTGTCCTCCTGATGCGACCGCCCCGTGGCCGTCGCTGAGATTCTACCCGCCTTGAACCGCATCGGCGGCGTCGGGCCGATAATGCTTTCATGAATCAGGCCTGATGATCTATCGACAGCGTCACCTGGACAGCCATCAAGCATTCAAGATCTTCTGATGAAGCAACAGCTCCTCCTCCTTAGGCAGCATCTTGCCATCGAGCAGGGCCTCTCCGTCGAACTTGATCTCGGGCTTTAACACCATCGTCTCGAGCATCGCGACCGGAGTCACGCCTTGAAGTGAACCATCGAGCAGCCGTGCGAGCTCGAGGATCAACAGCGATCCGAGCGGGCGTAGACTCTTCCCGGCATAATCACCGCCGAGATCTTCATTGAACGTCTCGGTGAATTCGCTTCCAAACAGGGCAAGTTCTGCGAGCTTGACCTCCGGATTCTTCGCCTCGAAAAACTTGTGCAGGTGCTTCGCCGATCTGACAACACCCCGCATGATCGAGAATTCCAGATCGCACAGGTTCAGAAACTGTACGACTTCAGGTGTGCGATGCCCGTTCTTGTCGCGTGGGGCCGCAAGCCGAAATGTTATGGCCTCGACATCGCCGTCCTCGTATCTGTCAGCCACGCCGGCCGGTATATCCGCGCGGAATTTCTGTAAGACCGTCCGCAGCTTATCCTTGCACGCCGGGCTTCGGACGACGCTCTCCCGCGTCGGATCGTCCTCAAAATTCCAGTAGAAGACACCTTCGTTGTCCTTATCCGCTTTCTGCAGTAGCGGGAGTGCGGCGTAGGTCAGCAGCGGGTAGACCAGCCTTTCCTCCTCAAAAGCCTCGCCGCGGTAAAGATAGCCGAGAGGCACCATCTCCCGTAGGAATTCTTGTACTTTTGTCGACATACGCCGGTAGAACGGATCGGTGAAATCCGTTGGCAGCTCTCGAAAGGCCGCCAACGCCGTTCCCGGGACGCTTACGTCGAGCGTCGCAAAAATATTTCCGAGATTCTCGACGTCGTGCTTGTCCAGGAACTTGTCGATGTCGATCAGGTAATCGGAAAACGACTTGCCCGCGCCGAGGCTCGGCCTCAGGTAGGTGTTCACGCCAAGCTCCATACGCCGTTCGACAAAACTCACCTTCGCTTTCTTCTCAGCGAGCATGTACTTGTAATTTGCCTGGTAGGCTTCTTCGTCAAAAACACGAACGTTCCCGTTGCGGGTCGCGAGCTGTGCCGAGATCGAGAGCTTGCTCAACGTCTTTTTCCGACGCTTGATATCGAACGCTTTCAGATTGAAGACCCAAAGCCGCCCGTCAGCCGTATCGACACCTTTCGCCGAGGCCATTGATTCGTTTATCTGGTCGAGCCCCATCTTGTAGAAGGGTGAGTTGATCTCGAGATGCGAGCTGCGCTTGATACCGTGGGTTAGGACGGCGGAGTTCAATGTCACCCCGTCAAGCGGATCTACCAGCAGGCGATTGAAGTTTCCGTCCAAAGCCTCGGCAAGATACGTGCCGGCATCGGGCTTGGAGAAGTCGATAGTGAGATCGATCAAGGCTTCGCGGGTCGTCGAGTTCTGGAACGAGTAAGTGAGATCGAAATTGTACTTCTGCATAAGGGCGGCGTAGCCCTTCTTGTAGAATGCGTCCCACTGGCCGCGAATGTTCGCAATGGCCCTCCGGATCTCATCCAGTTCCTGGATCGCCGGAACCTTCCCGAGAAATTCGGACAGGCGCTTCTCCAGCCACTTGTCGATCTTCGTACCGAGGACATTTTCGATCTTGTCGAGACCAACCTTTTCGTTTATCCAACCCTGAAGCTTCTTGAGCAGATCCTCGAGCCTGCCGCCGTTAAGAAATTCGAGCGTCGTCTTCGCGTAGCTGACGAGCTTTTCCCGCTCGTCATCGAGGTTAGCGAGCAGTGACAGAACTTCGCGTTCGGCGATAGCCGTTAGCCATTTGCCCACGGGATTCTCAAAGAAGTCGAGTTTGCCGACGTGAGAAGTTATTTCCTTTACGAGGTTCTGAGGCGCATTCGCATGCTGAACGACCTTTCCGAGAAACTCCCGAAGATCTTCGAGCGGAGTGTTTTCGTCCAGCCAACCGTATAACAGAGAGGCCGCCTCGGCAGGCAGCTCGTTCCACTTGTCGATGAACCCCTGCAGTTTCTCGGCAAATGCGTGGGCCTCATCGAACGGATCGAATTCGGTGATGTCCTTGAACATCTCGCGACCGTATTCGACGGCGGCCTCACCGAGGAGATCCGCCAGATCACGGTCGGTGTCCAGCCATTTTTCAATATCCTTGAGGACCTGAAGACCGTGAACGTTGAAAACGCCTTTGATGAACTCGTCGAAAGACTTCGGAATGAGCGGGGTCTTCTGCAGTTGTGCACTCACACCCGCGTTGAATGCGAATGCCCATCCGTGCTGCCGGAGACGAAACACCTGCACTCTCAGTTGCCGCTTCGATGATTCCCGCGTCAAGGCAAGCGCATATCGACCCTCCGCGGAAAATCCCAGTCGCGCGCTAATGCCGGTCTGGATCTTCAATCCGAGATCGCCCTGAAGCCCACCGATCGAAAGCGAGTCTTTGACCCAGTTGTAAGAATAGCCGTACTGCATTCCGAGCGAGAGGTTGAGCTTTCCCATCGTCTCGGTGATCACGGACGTCTTCGCCGGGATATCGTCTGCTGATTTCACCTGTCCGGGAACGCGCCACGCCTTGAGTGTGCTGGAGATCGAATCGAGTGCAGTTTCAGTTTGCGGCCGTGCGTGGATCACCGCCGACAGCGCCTGCCGTCGGCCGTCCGCCCCAAAGCTGAGGCTCCCCCCGGGGCCGAAGGCGACCTGGCCTTTCGCGTTCGCCTCAAGTCCGTAACCCCAGCGGAGTGCGAGTGCATTGTCGCCGGCGGCGATATTGAGGTTTTTGAAGTTCGCGACAGCGTCGTCGAACCCTTCGGCTTTGAGATCTTTCAGCAGGTCAGCGGTCTTCCGATAGACTCCAAGTGCAGCCAGGCCTTCCGCCCCGACCCCGAACGTGATGCTTTTGTTGGCATCCCCGATCTTGAAGTCTTTGTCGGCCTTCGCCCTTACATCTACGAGCGAGATCGGTCTGTTCGCGAGTATGTTCTCGGGAAAGGGCTTACCCTGCACGATCGACTGCGGAAAACTGAATGTGAACTTTACCGAGCCGCCGGGCAGCTCAAGAGGAACCTGGATATCAGCCATATAGTTGTCTCAGGATTGATCTGTCGTCAATACACCTTGGAGCGACTGCTGTCGCTAAGGTAGTTGATGGACTTGGGAACTGTGAAGGCTCTTTAAAATGGTCTGGGAGTCTACGCAGCTATCAAGCAAATCATGTTATGGGCCGAAGCTTACGGAAACTGCATTGTGCCGGTTCCGAAACCATTAAATGAGGGAGAACTGTTGCTCGATTCACAGGAACTCTACGCCCGTTCAGAAAGTCTGTCAAGAATTTCACTCTTCCGGTTAGCTCGTAGCAGCTCCACCCAATTCCAATGTCGAGCGTCGCAACAGCCGGAGATCGATTCACGTATCGGTACTCTTATTCTGAATGCGTAAACTATCGAAAACCTTACATCGATGCGGATGATTTAGGGCTATCTTTGTGACGAGATCCTGTTGGGTTTTTGCACGCTTAGCGTCCGCCCAGATTCTGCCCGAACGAGTTGTAGTATTCGACAGGGGCAAGATCGTCGGTGAGGATCGGGACTTCGGTTGGGATGTTTGTCGTGTAGCGATGAGTCAGGAGGCGGGTTATCTCGGGATCGTCCGTGTCTTCTTCGCGGCATTTTGATTTGCAGGCGACGATGATGAGGTTCTGGACGTCCTCATCGGCAGCATTCTCGTTTACCTTGAAGACAAGAACATCAGTAAACACGTCCCGGTAGGTTGTGAGCGCAGCTTGCAGGAATCTGCTGGTATCTCCGCGGATGGAAGATCCTGCGTTGAAGATCACTATGCCCTCCTCATCAAGAGAGCGGCTGATATTGCGGACGGCTTCAACGGTTGTCAGGTGATGGGGCACGCTAAAGAGTGAGCCGAATGCATCCATTAATACGACGTTATAACTACCGGCAGGCACACGGTTGAGAAACACACGACCGTCTTCATGGATTATTCGCAGCCGAGGATCGTCCGCAAGCTTGAAGTGCCGGCGTGCGATCGCGGTCATCCCCGGATCGATCTCGACCACGTCGATGGCAGCATTCGGGTATGTCTCAAGATAATTTCTCGGAAACGTATAACCCGCACCGCCGATCATGAGCGTGCGTTTAAATTCCGGCCGGTAATAGCGAATCAGGTGATAGAAGTGCGTGTAACGCGCGGCGAGATCGTCGCCGTCGAGGTAGATCAGCGATTGAACAAAATACGGATCCGTAGCCATCGCACGAATGGGCCGCCCGGTTCGTCCGTCCTTGCCCGCAAATACCCGAACGCGTGCGTATTCGGTATCGATATCGTGGAGAGCGACCGTCCGGTACATGTAATACGCGGTTAGCTCC
This sequence comes from uncultured Acidobacteriota bacterium, assembly GCA_946480545.1. The sequence continues at coordinate 3,927 of CAMLKY010000038.1, read as the reverse complement.
TGGCTCACCACACCGAAGACAAATAGGACGATTACTATCGAGATGGACTGTTTCAGAGAGAAGGGAACCAACACGATCCCCAGGACGATGAGTGAGGCGGCTATAAGATAAAGCGTACGCGTGCTTCCGACAAACGGTATGAGGAAAAACCCAGCGGCGAACGTTCCGACGATACTGCCGATCGTTGAAAGCGCGTACAGCCGCCCGACGGTCTTTCCCGAGTCATCCAGCGACGACATTTTGAGCTTCACCGTATATGGCGTGACGAAACCAAGTGCCACGCTGGCCGGTGCGAAGAGCAGTATCGCTGCCATCAATGACCGGATCTCAAGCCCCGCGGGTGCCGCGGAAACTACCGACAAGACGAGGTCCTTGACGAGGATCGTCAAAGAGATGAGACCTCCGGCGATCAGTACTACAAAAGCGAGAACTCTCAGATGCGGGCTGCGATCTGCCATGCGACCTCCAAGCCAGTATCCTAGGCTGAGGCTTCCGAGTATCACGCCGATCAGGCTGGTCCAGACATAGGTGGACGTTCCGATGTATGGCGATACGACGCGCGAGCCGATGATCTCGAAGATCATTACGACCGCGCCGCAAACAAAGACGGTAAGCTCGAGAATATTCCGACGCAACAAAGAAGCGGCCATCCTGCCTATTCGAATAAACAAAAAGCACGAGCGGACCTATGTCGGCTCGTGCTCGAAAAGAGTTGTTACTGAGCGTCAGCTAGGCCGACGCGGTTTTTTTTTCACCGGTTTCGTTGACGAAGGTCAGCCAATTGGCACCGAACGGAGCCGGCCGTTCAGCACGAATGACCTTGAAAAACTCTTCCTGCAGCTTGGCTGTGATCGGACCGCGACGTCCGGCACCGACGGTGATCCTATCGACCGAACGGATCGGAGTTATCTCAGCGGCGGTACCCGTGAAGAACACTTCATCGGCGAGATAAAGGGCCGAACGCTGGATCGATGTCTCGAGAACCTCGATGCCGAGCTCGCGTGCGATCTGCAGCACAGAATCACGAGTAATTCCCGGAAGGATCGACGCACCGAGCGGAGGTGTGATCAGCTTGCCGTTATTGACCAGGAAGATGTTCTCACCCGAACCTTCGGAGACATATCCACGGTCGTCGAGTGCGATGCCTTCCGAAAAACCGCCGAGGATCGCTTCCATCTTGATGAGCTGCGAATTCATGTAATTCGCACCGGCCTTCGCCATCGCCGGCATCGAGTTAGACGTGATCCGGGTCCAGCTTGAAACACAGACATCGATCCCGGTCTCAAGAGCCTCTTCGCCAAGATACTTGCCCCATTGCCACGTTGCGATGTAGGTGTCGATCGGGCTGCCGAAAGGATTGACGCCGAACGAAGGTTTTTCCTCGTCTAGACCTCGAAAGACGACGGGGCGGATGTAGCATTCGTCGAGTCCGCTCTCGCGCACCAGCTCGAGAGTGGCTTCGATGATCTGGTCCCGATCAAAGCCGGGATCCATGCGATAGATCTTTGCCGAGTTCATAAGCCGCTGGATGTGCTCGGTAAGACGGAATACGGCCGGCCCTTCGCTTGTGCTGTAGCAGCGGATTCCCTCGAAGACGCTGGAGCCGTAATTCACCACGTGCGACATCACATGGATCCGCGCGTCGTCCCAATCGACGAGTTCGCCGTTTCTCCAAACTTTTGGCGAGATCTTCATAGTTGCTACATCTTTGCCTGCCATAAACTTATAAAAACTCTCCTATTAAAATTGAAAAATTAAATTGCTAAGATCCAAAAAAAACCACGGCGGGTTTACTGTCGTTGTTTGAGCCTGGGCGTCATGTTTGTGTTCAAGTATAGCAAAATAACTGATATTTCCTAACTTGCGAAAAACGAAGGGCGGGCCCTTGAGCCCGCCCTTTGAAGTGCCAGAGACGCTTATCGCGATAGGTTAAAGGATAAAAATACGCGGCGCCGTATCATCAAGCCTCGACGAGAACTCGCCGCCCGCCTGCGGCCGGACGATAACCACTATCGGCTGGTCGCCCGCCATGTTCAGCGTCGCCGGGAGCCGGAAATCAACCGTGTAGACACCGGGTTCGATGAGGACGGCTGTCGTGAGCACGTCCGCTCCCTGGATCCTGACACTGCCGATCCGGACTTCGATGTCTTGCGGCCTGATGTTCGGAGGTATGCCGGTCAAGCGCAAACGCAGCACCGAAGGAACGCGTCGGCCGCCCCGGATCTGGATCGTCGTCACGGTGAACGGTTCAGTAGTGTGAACGCGATTTGTGACGTTCTTAACGAGTGCCCGGCCAAACGGCCCCGGGACCTCGTTGTTGGTAAAGATGTCAGGTCGCGCCGGCACCAGAACGATATTTCCCTTGAATACCGTTCCGTTATTGTTGATAACAACCGGATACGTCGTGCCCGTGGCGGTGCCGGTGAGACCCGGCGGAACCACGAACACTATCTCGTGACGACTAACCGACTTCAAACCGCACGCGGCTCCATTGATCGTCATCGTCACACCGCTCAGCGATATCGGCAACGTGAATGAACGTTGCAGCGAACCCACCGCGGTCCGAGCGACGACCGGTTGATTTGTGCTCGGGCTGTAATTGAGGATCGCAAGACTTCCGGCCGCGAGTCCATGGACGGCGGGCGGCGTTACAGGTGTCGGTGTCGGTACCGGTGACGGAGATCCGGTCGGCGTCGGGCTCGGCGTCGGCGTCGGTGTCGGACTTACGCTGGGTGACGGGACCGGCGACGCTGAAACGGGAATGCGGCTGGCACCCGTAGCAAAGCTGAGCACGGCCACAGCGCCGTTATCAACCGGGGGCAGGTAGAGGTAGAACATTTCCTTCTGCCCGTCGCCGTTTCCGGTTCCGATCTCGGTAAGTGCGAGGTCGAACGCAAATCGGCTCGAAGTATTACTCGTCAGCGGCTGGGTGAAAGCGAGAAGCGTATTCGAGATCGGAAACTTCGTCAGCCGAGTGTAAGCCGGAGTCGGACTTGGAGCCGGCACAGTCGGTGTCGGCAGCGGCTGCGATGTTTTATAGATCTGTGTCGGGCGAGTCGGGTCCTGGTTCAGGCCTTCAGTCGCCGTCGTTGCGAACGTGCCATCCGGTTTGATGTTCAGCCGCGTTTCGAGAAGCATCGTCGCCGGCGACCCGTTTGAATCGTAATCCGTAAAGCCCGGATAGCGGGGGATATCGCCGCCGGCAGCCGCCGAATCGACATCACTCCTTGGTAAAAATCGCTTGAACGCATTTCCCGTAGTGATGGTTGCGTCCCAGAGGTACGAGGCAAATGAGGTTTGATTGACACCGCTGTGCTCGTTGGCAAGATCCGCGAACGAGTCGAACGCGACGAAGCGGCCGTCACGGCTCATTCGGCGGCCCACGTCGAGGATATTCACCGGATCGCCCGAGTTCGTCGGCGTTGTCGTGGTGATCTGCCGGCATGCGGTCGGAACACCCGTCGCACTAAGGCTCACGTAAAAGACTTCTTCGTTCCGGCTCGTAGAAGGATTGCTACCGCAATCGAATGCCGGAGGCGGACTCGGTGAGGGACCGGGAGTAGGCTGCGTCGATGGAACCGGATCGTCACCGGTACTCGCAAAGATAACGCGTTCCCCGTTGCCGGAGATGGTCGAATTCTTGTTATAGATCGGGCTGTTTATAGGACCGCGCGGCGTGAGGGTGATCTGCGTTATGCTTCCGCCACCGCCGGCTGATCCTCCTCCGCCGTGCCGGTAAACGAATATCTCGTCGTTGTCGCTTGTCGGGAACGAGTTCGCCCCCTGGATGAGATCACGAGTCGAGGTAAACGATATCGCCACTGACGATCCACCGTCGCTGATGCTCACATCGTGATTATCGTCGGCAACGAACGCGTTCTGCGTCGTCAATCCGGGAATTGGACGCCGGCTGGCGGGCGTGTCAGT
>CAMLKY010000037.1 GCA_946480545.1 uncultured Acidobacteriota bacterium | reverse complement strand
GCGGCGTTCGATGGGCCCGCACGCGCAATCAGATGCGCCGTCGCAATAAACGCCGCTGCGAAACGCCACAACGTCGATGTAAAGGCCGGGCTTCACACAGGTGAATGCGATGTCGTCGGGGGCTCGTACGGCGGAGTCGCGGTCGATCTCGCTCGCCAGATAACCAGTGAGTCTCGGGATGGAAGCATTCTGGTCTCGCGAACCGTCAAAGATCTCGTCGCCGGATCTGGTCTCAATTTTGAGGAATCGGGGGTTTACTCCTTCGCGGGTGTGGAAGGCGAATGGCGATTGTTCAAGGTCCGGACTCCCTAATCTTTTCCCGTAGAGTTTCCGTATATAAAACGTATGAAAAAAACAGCCGCACTGTTTGCACTTATCCTTGTATTTCAATTCGTTGTTTCCTCGCAGACCATTGAGGAAAAGGTAAAAGCGATCGACGCGTACGCCAGCGCCGTCCTCACAACACACGGTGGACCCGGCATGGCGATCGCGGTCGTAAAAGACGACAAGGTCGTTCTGGCGAAGGGCTACGGAACGCGCGAGCTTGGGAAGAACGCGCCTGTCGATGAGAACACGCTGTTCGCTATCGCGTCGAACTCGAAGGCCTTCACAACTGCGGGTCTTGCAATTCTCGTCGACGAAAAGAAGGTCGCCTGGGAAGACAAGGTCTCGAAGTACCTGCCTGATTTCGAGATGTACGACCCGTGGGTGACTAGTGAGTTGACGGTCCGCGACCTCGTGACGCACCGCGTCGGGCTCGACACGTTCAGTGGCGACCTTCTCTGGTACGAGACGACCTTCACCGCGGACGACATCCTGTCGCGTGTCCGCTATCTCAAGCCGGTCTCGAGTTTTCGCACGCGATACGGTTACCAGAACCTGATGTTTATCGCGGCCGGCAAGATCATCGAGAAGGTCTCCGGCAAACCATGGTGTTCGTTCATGCGTGAGCGGATACTGACGCCGCTCGGGATGAATCGTACGACATGCGGCTTCGGCGATCTTGGCGACAATGCGGCGATCCCCCATAACGAATCGGGTGGGAAGTTGCGGCCGCTTCCGCACGGAAATGTTAACGGCGGCTACGGCGCGGTCGCACTCAACTCCTCAGTCTCAGACCTGTCGAAGTGGATCCGGACGCAGCTCGCCAAGGGCAAGTTCGAAGGCAAGCAGATCTTCAGCGAGCAGCAGGCGTGGGCGATGCACCAACCTTATCTTGCCCAGCAGATCTCGGAAGGCGCGTCCAGATCAAACCCGACCCGGCATTTCAGCGGCGTCGCAATGGGATGGTTCGTCTACGATTATCATGGCCGAAAGATCATCAACCACAGCGGCGGTCTCGACGGAATGCTCTCGTACACCGTCCTGATTCCCGAGGAGAATGCCGGCTTTGTGGTCCTGACGAACAGCGAGGCCCCGGGGTTTGCCGTGATGATGAACAAGATCCGCGACGTGATCGTGAACGCACCGGCGCGCGACTGGAACGCGGAAGCGGTCGAGACAGTAAAAAGAAACAAGGCCGCAGCCGAAGAAGAACGTCGAAAGCAGGATGCCGCACGCGCCTCGAACACGCGGCCGTCGCTGCCCCTGAGCGGCTATACCGGAAGATATGCCGACAAACTTTACGGCGGGATCACGATCACCGAAGAGGGCGGGAAGCTCGTCATGCGATTTGAGCATTCGCCGAACTTTGTCGCCGATCTCGAGCACTGGCATTACGACACCTTCGAGATCCGCTGGCGTCCATCCGTGTCGTACAACTTTCCGCGTGGTTTCGTTAGCTTTACTTTGGATCGCGATGGCAAAACGGACGAATTGAAGATCGATCAGCCGAACAACGATTTCTGGTTCTACGAACTGACGCCGAGACGGGTCAAGTAAAAATAAGGAATAGCCACGTGGAGAGTGAACAACGCGGGGCATTGATGCGATTCTTCTTTGTGGCTCGGCGGCTGTGCGGGAACACCCTCATTTCCTCTCGCAAAGACGCTGGCCGCAAAGTTTGAGTCGGAATAACGAAAAGCTCGACAACAATCCGGAGCGCGTGTAGAATCGAGCCTTGCTTACGATTTATCCAGTCTAAGTGCCCAACGGAGGTTACCCCTATGCCCGAGACAGATGCCAAGATACCGGCTGAAGACGGTAAAAGAGTTACTATCACCATTGCGGAGTTGAGTGATCCAAGCGGTCCGACGAGCGGCGATCCGGGCGACGACCCGAACACTTTTGTCCTACAGAATGGGAAGTACATATTAACGATCACGATCGCTGAATAGAACGGAGGAAAAAATGCAGGAAGAAACAGACGACACAACGACGCAGGAAGGCGAAGCAAAGCCGACCATCACAATTGCAGAAAAGCAGGGCGGCACGACCGAGCAGGGAGACGCCAAGCCCACGATCACCATCGCCGAAAAAGAAGGCGGTAAGTAGTTTCAGATTTCAAGGAGCGGAGTTTTAATGTCAGAGGAAGCAGCAAAAGCAGCTGAGCAGGCCGATACTGAGGATGTTCATTACCAGGCCGTCGAGAAGGACGGGGTAGTGACAGCGATTTGGGAAATGCAGGGACCGCGGCACATTCGTACCATCGATCCCCGCTCGAACGAAGGCAAACAGATCCTCGCGCTTTTCGAGACCGCGGCCTGACGGTGGCTTAGGAAAAATTACACGAAGCCGGCGGACTGACGTTCGAGGCTTCGTGTTTTTTAGCGCCTGCGGGGTAGCAGACCGGTGATCGGATGCGACGTCATCCTAAGGTCACGGTCCTCAAACCGGGCCACTTGTACGACACCCAAACCGGCGGATGTCAAAAAGATCGCATCAGCCGTTCGCAGATCTTCGACCGAACCGGCCCGTTCTTCGCACTCCAGACTTCCAAGCACAAATTCGCGCGTCGTTCCCGAAAGACAACCCGTCGAAAGCGGCGGCGTAAAAAGCCTTTCGTTACTGACCCAAAAGATGTTCGCCATGCATCCGGACGTGACCTCGCCGCGATGATTGAGGCGAACCGCCTCATCGAAACCGTCGCCCCGAGCCTCATCCAGCACCAGGAAGTTTTCAAGGTAGTTACACGTCTTGATACCGGTAAGCGGGGACGTCTCATTGATGGGATATTTCGATACGGCGAGTGCGGGCTTCGAGATCGGCTGCCGTGCGTCGGCGGTCATGATCGCCAGGCTTGTGTCGCGCTGTGATCGATACATCCACATCGGCGAGCTTCGTTCATCTACGACCGTGATGCGTGCACGTCCGTCCGCGACGTCGTTTCGCCTGATAACTTCATCGAGCGCCGATCGAACGTCGGTCTCAGCATACGTTGATATGTCGAGTCCGACCCGGCCTGCATGATCGGTCAGCCTGCTCCAGTGTCTTTCCCAAAGAAACGGTCTCGAATCATAGATCGCGAGCGTCGTGAAGACACCTCGACCATGGAGCGCGGCTGGTGACGGCATCGGCAATATCCGTGTCGATGCTTCGATAAGCTCAAGGTTGAAGGATGCAAATCCGTGCACGCGGGTCACGATTCGATCCGCGCCGGACCGCGGTCCCGGGGTTGAAGCCGACCTTTCGGATCCCGGCAGAATTCAACAACGATCTCAGTGAAGACGTCGCTCCGTTCTTCCTGCGGTACATGCCCGCAATCGCGCAGGACCACTAGGCGAGAGTGGAGGATCGACTCATGAAGCCCCCGGCCGTCTTCGAGCGGAATGACCTTGTCGTCCTCGCCCCAGATGATAAGCGTCGGCTGGTTGATCAGATGTGCATCCTCTTCGATTCGGGAGGCCGCCCACGCGCGCGATGTTGCGAGCAGCGAACGATGGGCATCCGCCGCGGTAAGCGGGCGAAGTATGCCTTCTACTCGTTCATCCGTGATCAGCTCGTGATTTGCAGGGGCAAGCGTTCCACGCATTCGATAGCGCTGAAATGCTCTTGAGTCGACAAGGAACGGGGTGATGGCCTCGCCTACGCCGGGGATCGCCGCGAGCTTCAGTATCGGATGATTCTTCAGATTGTCGTTGCAAACGGTGTCTACGAGAACCAGTTTCTCGACGCGCTCCGCATAGTCCAGAGCAAGCGTTGCCGCAACGGCGCCCCCGTACGAGCTTCCGACGATCGTCGCACGCCCGATGCCGAGGCGGTCCATGAATCGAGAGACGACACGTGCTTGTGAGCCGATCGAATAGTCGAACCACGAAGGTTTTTCGGAGTAACCGAAACCGAGGAGGTCGATGGCGAGAACATGAAAGCCGGCGTGAGCAAGCATTGGGGCAACCGTCTTCCAGACAAAGACCGACGCCGTGTATCCATGTATCAGTACAACGCTCGGGTTCGACGTGTCACCGAACTCCTGATAATGAACACGCGCTCCATCGATCTGGACGAACTGTGACCGATCGGCATGCGGTACGAGTGCGACGACGTCATTCCACTCAACGCCACGCGCCCGCGTCAGCATTTTTACGGCGACCGCCGCCCCAACCGCGCCTGCAAACATCAATGCAATATTCCGGACCCTCATACGCAGAGATGATTTTATACCAAAACGATCTTGGGCTTGATGTGTTTATCTGCTGCGTTGTAGAACCCGATGGCAATAAGATTCCCCTCGTCGTCGAGAATCTTCACCGCCCCGCCGTCGGTAAATTCCGTTTCGGAGATTCGGGCCGAGAGACCACTCTTAGTTTTTGAAACGCGGTCAGCGTTAAGTGTCACAGAAGGTAGATTCCCCACGGCCGACTCGATCGGACGCAGGGAAGGTTTGATGTTTGCATCGTCGAGTATCGCAACGTCGTTCAAACTAAAACTGCCGGCCCGCGTCCGTCGGAGCTCGGTGAGATGTGCACCTATTCCGATCTCACGCCCGATGTCCTCGGCAAGGGTTCTGATGTAGGTGCCGGCCGAGCAAACAACCCTGATTCGTGCAACAAACGCAGGATCGCCGGCTTCGCCCGGTAACCGGTCGAGGCTGTGGATGGTCACGGGAACCGCGCGGCGATCAAGTTCGATACCGCGGCGGGCGAGATCGTAGAGCTTTTTACCCTCGATCTTTTTTGCAGAGTACATCGGAGGCGTCTGCATGATCTCTCCACGAAACTTTGCAAGTGCACTGTCGAGATCAACGCCGGCCAATTTCGTACCAGCCTCTTCGGTAGACATTCCTCGATCGAGTTTCGCGGTACCGGTCCTGTCACCTGTATCCGTCTCGGTCCCGAAGGCTATTACCGCTTCGTATTCCTTCTCGTCCTTGTCCAGGAACTGCGCAAGACGCGTCGCTTTGCCTACAACCAGAACCAGGACGCCGGTTGCGAAAGGATCGAGTGTGCCGGTATGCCCCACGCGTCGCGTGCCGAGTATCCGCCGCGCCCGAACAACGACATCGTGCGATGTCAGCCCGGGCGGCTTGTCGATCACAAGTATTCCGTCCATCAATGAATGTATTTTACCTTGAAGCGTCGGTTGTCAGAGTGGTGGATAGAGAAACTTGAGGACCTCGCCGAAGCGAGCACCCCACGCCGATTCTTCGTGGCGTGCTTCCGGGATCTCGAAGTAAGCGAAATCCTCACCGGATCGCCACCCGTTCGCGAGAAGTATTTCCTTTAGGGCGCGGACCTGGTGTTTGATCTGCGGGCCTTCGCGCTTTCCGATGTCGAGCCAAATACGAAGCGGAAGTCGCTCGCCGATGCGTGCGACCTCGCGAATGATCTGATTGTTGGCCCACCATACGGACGGCGAAAGTGCCGCGACCCTGCTAAAGATCTCGGGTCGGCGCAGCGCAAGATATAGCGACACAAGCCCGCCGAGCGAAGATCCGCCGAGACCTGTGAATTCCCGTTCCGGACGCGTGCGGTACTCGCGATCGATGAAAGGCTTCAGCTCCTCGATGATCATCTTCCCGTAGTCGTCCGCTTTCCCGCCGCGGCCGCGCATTCGACCACGCTCGGCGCGAACCGGTGTGTATTCGTCGATACGCGCATCTCCGACGTTGTATACGCCTACGATGATCAGCGGTGAGATCTCCCCTGAAACGATCAACTGGTCGGCGGTCTTGTCTACCGACCATGCGACGCCGCCAAACGATTCTGCCGGGTCGAAGAGGTTCTGCGCGTCGTGCATATACAGGACCGGGCAACGCACATCCACAGCCTCGTTATAGCCGGGCGGCAGGTAGACAATTACCTTGCGCTTGCTGCCGAGATATCGTGATTCGAAATCGTCGTGAACGTTGATCTGGTTTATTAGCATGCTTGCGTTTGGAGCGGCCGTTCCAGCTTCTCAGATATGGTTATACTTTTGGGTAATGTTTCGGACAAAGCGACAAAGACCGATAGTTCCGCCGGACGAACGGGTGATCAAGGATGCGGTAAAGGCGCGCGAGCGCACGATGAATCGCGCCGTTAGGTTGCTGGCGGCAAAGCCCCGCTCGATCGCTGAGCTTCGAGATCGATTGCTCGAGAAAGAATGGACGAACCTCGAGATCGTCGATGCCGTGATCGGGAAACTCAAGGAGTATGGATATCTGGATGACGCGCAGTTTGCACGCGATGTCGCCCTATCCAAGCTCCGGCAAAAGCCGCAAGGCAAACGCCGGCTCCAGCAAACGATGTCGCGAAAGAAGCTTGATCGTACGACCGTTGACGAAGCGATACAGGAGGCGTTCGAGAAGATCCCCGAAACTGACCTGATCGATGCGGCGATCGAAAAACGGCTGCGGCTCAAGGGGCGGCCCGAGACACGCGACTACAAAAAGAAGTTCTACGATCACCTGTTGAGACAAGGCTTTGACTATGATCTGATCCGGCAAAAGATGAATGAGCTCCCAAGCGACGTCGATTGACTGTTGCTCCCAGCTCGAACATGCGGCCGAGCTGTTCGTGTGCCGCCGCCGCTTTGCAAGCTCCGTCGAGCCTTGCGTGAGATTCTTAGCGCAGCGACCCTGCAGAGACACGAGCTCAACGAATCGCCTTAAAATTCGCTGTGCTACAATTTTTCTCGTAATGACAGGTAACGAGATCAGACAAAAGTTTCTCGAGTATTTCGAGCGAAACGGGCATAAGATCGTCCACTCCGCGCCGTTGCTGCCGGCAAACGACCCGACGCTGCTTTTCACCAACGCGGGCATGAACCAGTTCAAGGATGTATTTCTCGGAAACGAAAAACGCGACTATAAGCGTGCGGTGACGTCGCAGAAATGCCTGCGTGCCGGCGGCAAACACAACGACCTCGATGAGGTTGGAAAGACGGCGCGACATCATACCTTTTTCGAGATGCTCGGTAATTTCTCGTTCGGGGATTATTTCAAGGACGACGCGATCCGGTTCGCGTGGGACCTTCTCGTCAACGAATTCAAGCTCGATCCCGATCGTCTCTGGTTCACATATTTCGAAGGCGACGCGGAAGTCTCGATGGACGAAGAAGCACGTGACCTTTGGATAAAGGTCGGGGCAAAGCCGGAACGCGTGTTAGGTTTTGGCCGCAAGGATAACTTCTGGCAGATGGGTGATACGGGTCCGTGCGGGCCGTGCTCCGAGATCTTTCATTACATGGGCGATGATCCACTTGACCCGGCAAAGAATTCTCCACACTGGGTGAATGGACCTGGAGACACAACTATTGAGATCTGGAATCTCGTCTTCATGCAGTTCAATCGCACGCTCGAGGCCGATGGCACCTTTAAGCTGACCCCTCTGCCCGCACCGTCCGTAGACACCGGAATGGGGCTCGAACGCATGACCGCGGTAATGCAGCGAGTGCCGACGAATTACGATACCGATATCGTGATGCCGATCGTCGAGTTCACCGCGGAGTTGTCGCGACGCTGATCAGCGACGGCGGCTCGTTACTTTCGTGTGTTTCGGGTGTTGCGTGGTTATCCGGCAGCAGATGAATCGGAACATAGACCAAATCAGGAAATGCACGAAGTACACTAAACCACACGAACGGAAAACCGTTGAGCAGTTCCACCCATGCCGATCCGAACGCTTCTTATCGAAAACCAGCCGCTGACGCGTCTCGGTGTGGAAACGGTTATCAACGGCGAGAATGATATCGAGATCGCCGGTGAGGCCGACAATGCTGTCGACGGCTTTGATCTCTTCAAGCAACTGCAGCCTGACGTCACCATCCTGGGACTCCGCCTTCCAGATTCGTGCGCGATCGACGATCTCGACAATTACTTCATCGCGAATAGCAGGGCACGGATAATAGTGCTGGCCGAGCATGCGGGCGACGTCGAGATCTCAAAGGCCTTAAAGAAAGGGGCGTCCGGTTACATTTGCAAAGATGTTTCGCCTGGTGAACTTGTCAACGCCATTCGCACCGTCGCCGCCGGTCGCAAGTTCATACCGGATGAGATCGCCGCGATACTGAATGAGAACCTCGGACAGGAAGATCTGACGCCATCCGAGCAGAACGTGCTCCGCATGATCGTCGGGGGAATGTCGAACAAGGAGATCGCGTTCGCACTCGATGTCAGTGAGAACACAGTCAAGACACACGTCAAGAATATCTTCGACAAGATCGGCGTCTCCGATCGCACATCCGCGGCGACGACCGCGATCAAGCGGGGATTGGTCCGAGTTGATCTTTAGAACGAGCGAGAATATCTGTGAATTCGGTGATTCGAATATCGCAAACTAAAGAAACACCGAACTCACAGAAACCACGGAACGAACGAGATGAACGAGATAAAAAGCGATCTAACGGAATACGCTGAACGCTTCACGTCGGGTGAAAGCGAGGTTCTCGCCGAGCTGCGCGAGCACTGCTATGCACACTACGAAGACTCGTCGATGTTGTCTGGGTTCTTTCAGGGCCGCGTTCTTGCGATGCTGTCCCGCATGATCAGGCCGCGTGTAGTGCTGGAGATTGGTACGTATCTCGGGTATTCGGCGCTCTGTCTCGCGGAGGGTTTGGTCGACGGCGGCAAAGTAATCACGCTCGATGTCAACGAAGACACAAACAAGGTCGCGCGATCGTTTGTCGAGCGCACCGAATACAGGGACCGTATCGAGTTTCATCTTGGCGAAGCACTGAACATCATTCCGTATTTTCCCGAAAGCCTGGACATAGTCTTCATCGACGCCGACAAGCCGAACTACTCGAACTACTACAACCTCGTGTTCGAAAAGCTTCGGCCCGGTGGGTTCATCATCGCGGATAACGTGCTTTGGAGCGGCAAGGTGCTTGACCCCGGCGACGATGAAAACGCGCAGGCGTTGCATGAATTCAATGAGATGGTACTGGCGGACGACCGCGTATCGAACGTGCTGCTGCCGATCCGGGACGGATTGATGGTTGTGTGTAAGCGTTAGTCCTTAGCGCAGAGATCGCAGGAAAGAGATAGGATCACCCGCCCTCTCTGCGTTACGTCCTACTCACCCGAATTAGTGATTACAACCCACCGCCATAAAGCTAAACTTCTTGTAGTTACAAGGAGGAAAGATGATCAACATCAGACGATCGAACGAACGGGGGCATGCGAATCACGGTTGGCTCGACACGTATTTTTCATTTTCATTTGCGGATTACTTCGATCCGCAGTTTATGGGTTTTCGCAACCTTCGCGTGATCAATGAAGACAGGATCGAACCGGACCAGGGATTCCCGACGCACGGGCATCGCGATATGGAGATCATTACTTACGTTATCTCCGGCGAGGTGTCGCACCGCGACTCGATGGGAAACGGCGAGACGATTCGACCGAACGAAGTCCAGCGAATGACTGCTGGCACCGGCGTCCTTCACAGCGAGTACAGCTCGCCGACGGACCGCACACACTTGCTGCAGATCTGGATCCTGCCGGAAAAGACCAACCTGCAGCCGGGATATGAACAGAGAGAATTCAAGCCCGAAGAAAAACAGGGCCGACTCCGGCTGATCGCGTCGCGTGGTGGTGACGATGGTTCGGTCCATATCAACCAGGATGTGCGCCTGTATGCGTCGATCCTCAACGGGGGTGAGCGAGTCGAACATGTTCTCGATGAAGGACGACACGCGTGGATACAACTGATCAGCGGATCACTAGAGCTA